>QHVD01000203.1 GCA_003222235.1 Gemmatimonadota bacterium
GCCAGTTCGCGCCCCGCTCGGGGGCTCGCGGCGACGCGCGCGAGCAGCTCGCGACCCACGGCGGAGAGATGGTCGGGGAGCGGCGCCGCCCGATCCGTCACGGCCGCCTCGAGGGGAGCCAAGAGCGCCGCCGGGGGCGCCGGACGGCGCGACTCGAGCCAAGCCAGCACCTCGCCCCCGGTCATCGGCCGAGGAGCCGCCGCACGATCCCCGGCGCCGCCGCCCGCGCCTCGCCGAGCTTCGCGGGATCCCCGGCGCCGGCCGATGCGAAGTGCGGACGGCCCCCCCCTCGACCCCCGCTCACCGCCGCGATGGCGTTCGCGATCTCGCCGGCTTTGGCGCCCTGGGACACGAGATCGTCGGTCACCGCGACGTGGATCCCGAAGTGCTCGCCGTTCGTGAACAACACCGAGATCGCCCGCGCATGATTGGCGCGGAACGCGTCCATCAGGAGGGCGATTTGCTGCCGGTCGTCGATCGAGCTCTCGGAGAGGTGCAGCTCGACGTCCCCGATGCGCTCGACGCTACCCGCTTCTCGAATCCCGCTCCCCCCCCCCGCCCCCGCCTTGAGCAGCTCCTGGATCCGCTTCTCGAGCTTCCTGTTCTCGTCGACGAGGGCCTCGATACGGCGCACCAGATGCTCAGGCTGCGCCTTCAACACGGCGGCGGCCTGCTCCAGCTGCTCCGCCAGCCGACGCACCAGCTGGTAGGCGGCGGGGCCCGTGACCGCTTCGATCCGGCGCACGCCCGCCGCCGCGCCGGTCTCGTGGGTGAACCGGAAGAGAGAGATCTGTCCCGTGCTCGGCACGTGGGTTCCGCCGCACAGCTCGAGCGAGACCCCCGGCACGTCCACGACGCGGACCATGTCCCCGTACTTCTCCGTGAAGAACGCCATCGCCCCTGCCGCGAGCGCGTCCCTGTACTTCATCTCGCGCGTCAGCACCGGGAGGTTCTGCCAGACATGCCGGTTCACCTCCTCCTCGATGCGCGCGAGCGTGGCGTCCTCGATCGGCCCGTGGTGCGCGAAGTCGAAGCGCAGTCGCTCGGGCGCCACCACGGAGCCCTGCTGCCGCACATGCGGGCCGAGGATCTTTCGCAGGGCGGCGTGGACCAGGTGCGTCGCGGTGTGGTTGCGCTCGATGTTGCGGCGGCGGGGCTCGTCGACCTGCGCGAGCACGGAGGTCGGCTCGAACTCCTGCGGGAACGTGCCCACGACGGCGCTCGAGCCGTCCGCCTTCTCGACGTCGGACACGTCCAGCTCCCACCCTTCCCCCCGTACTCTTCCCGTATCGCTGACCTGCCCGCCGGACTCGGCGTAGAACGGATTCTCCTCCAGCACCACTTCGACCCGGTCGCCTGACTGGCGGAACTTGAGGACGTCGGTCTCGGCCCTGGTGGTCTCATAGCCCACCCACTTCTGCGTGCCCTTGGGCTTCACGGTGCGCCACTCGCCCGCGCGCTTCACGCGCACGGCAGGCGCGCCCGGTGTCAACTCGGCATCCGCCCTCACGGAGACCGCGCGCGAGCGAGCGCGCTGCTCTTCGAGTGCCCGCTCGAACCCTGCGATGTCCACCCCCTGCCCGCGCTCCGCGGCGATCAACTGGGTCAGATCGATCGGGAAACCGTAGGTGTCGTACAGCTTGAACGCGTCCTCCCCCGAGATCACCTTCCCGTCCTTGAGCTCGTCCATCCGCTTCAGCCCGCCCTCAATCGTCTCGAGGAAGCGCTCCTCCTCGGCGCGCGTGACGCTCTCGATATGCGTCCGCTTGTGGCGGAGCTCGGGATAGGCGCCGCCCATCAGCTCCGTGACCGTGTGCGCCAAGTGCACCAGCGTCGGCTCCCGCCGGCCCAGCAGCCAGGCGTGGCGCACCGCACGCCGCAGGATGCGACGCAGCACGTAGCCGCGCCCCTCGTTCGAGGGGTAGACCCCGTCGGCGAGCAGGAAGGCCACGGCGCGCGCGTGGTCGGCGAGCACGCGGTACGACGCGCCGCCCGGCCCTCGGTCGTAGCGCTTCCCCACAACCTCGACGGCGCGGCTGATGATCGGCGTGAACAGGTCGGTGTCGAAGTTCGACGGGACCTCCTGCAGCACCGCGGCGACGCGCTCGAGCCCGGCGCCGGTGTCAACGGACGGCGCGGGGAGCGGGGAGCGGGAGCCGTCCTTCTGGAGGTCGTACTGCATGAAGACGAGGTTCCAGATCTCCAGCAGCGCGCCGCTCTCCTGCAGCGCCACGAACTCGTCCAGCGTAAGGTCGTTCTTGCCACGCTTCCAATCGCCGATGCCCCGCAGGTCCACGTAGATCTCGCTGTTCGGTCCCGCCGGCCCCGTGTCCGCCATTTGCCAGAAGTTGTCCTCGTCGCCGAGACCGTAGATGCGCTCATCCGGAACCCCGGCCACCTGCCGCCAGAGCTTGCGCGCTTCGTCGTCGGTGTGGTGGACGGTGACGTAGATCCGCTCAGGAGAGATCCCCAACCACTCTTTCCCGGTCACCCATTCCCAGGCGTAGCCGATGGCATCCTTCTTGAAGTAGTCACCGAAGGAGAAGTTGCCGAGCATCTCGAAGAACGTGTGGTGCCGGGCGGTGTGACCGACCTGCTCGAGGTCGTTGTGCTTCCCGCCGGCCCGCACGCACTTCTGGCACGTGACCGCGCGGGCATAGTCTCGCCGCTCCAGACCCTGGAACACGCGCTTGAACTGCACCATCCCCGCGTTGGTGAACAGGAGCGTGGGGTCGTCGGCCGGCACCAGCGACGAGCTTGGCACCTCTCGATGGCTGCGCGGGGAGGTTTTGAAGTAATCGAGGAAGGTGCTGCGGATCTCAGCGGAACCCATGGCGGGAATATACTGTCGGCCACGGGCCAAGTGAAAGGCGAGCCAAGACTTACCCGTGAGTTCACGTCCTGCTTGGCTCGAGAAACCGCCTCACGACGGCGGCACCATTGCCAGATGTGCTTCGCGAACAAGGCCCGCCTCCGCCGTCAAATGCCTCACTGGCCGAGAGATAATGGGCGCCCGGCTTCTCCCCCTCGCCTGAGGCCTCCTGGCCCACGAGTTGCGCGCTGGATCCCGCAGGCCGTGCGGTATGTGATCGCATCGGCCGACGAAAAGATCGTGGACCTGGCCGTGAGCCGATATACCCAGGCGGAGGCGAGGGAGATCTCGATCTGCGTGAGCGTGTTCGACTTGCTTGGGAACCCCTATCCCGCGACGGGCACGATCGAGTTGCTGCGCTACACCCCCAAGAAATTCCTCCAGGCGGCCACCAAGCAGGCGGGCCTCAACAACGAGCAGGCGTCGCTGGGGATCGGCGCGGCGGAAGCGGCGGCATGAACCCCTTCCCTCGCCACGGCATACGGCGCGCCGTCATCGTCGCCCCGAGCCTGTTCACGCTCTTCAACCTGTTCTTCGGCATCTGGTCGATGGTGCTGGCCTCCCGGGGCGACTTCTACCGCGCCGGGTGGTACATCCTGGTAGGCGGGATCCTGGACGTGCTCGACGGGCGCGTCGCGCGCCTCTCCAGGACGGGGACACGGTTCGGGGAGGAGCTGGACAGCCTGGTGGACGTGGTGAGCTTCGGCGTGGCGCCGGCTTTCCTCATCTACAAGCTCGAGTTCGCCGCAGCCGGGCCGGCGGAGTGGATCTTCTGCTACTTCTACGTGATGGCGGCGACGATCCGGCTCGCGCGCTTCAACATCACGCAGGCGGGGCACTCCAAACGGCACTTCGTCGGCCTTCCCTCCCCAGCGGCGGGCATCACCCTCGCCACGTTCTATCCGTTCACCACTACGGATCTCTACCAGAAGGCGTTCGGCTACCTGCCGCGGCATCACACCATGCAGCTGCTGATGATCCTCCTCACGATCCTGATGGTGAGCAACGTGCGCTACGCCGCGCTGCCGCGGGCCGGGCTCCGTACCGTGCGCGGGCTGTTGGGGCTCGCCACGATCCTGTTGGTGCTCACGTTCGGGCTCCTGGAGCACGACGCGTTCTTCTTTCCGCTGGGAGTGGCCTACATGGCCTACGGCGTGCTGCGCGCGATCTTCCTGGGCTTCTTGGACGAGGAGACCGAGGCCGACGCGGCCGACATCGCGGGGCCCATCGTGATCGCCAACGGCGAGCCGAGCGCCGATGCGTATGGCGAGCGCTTAGGCGGCATCGCGCCGCGTCGCGGGGGCGCAGGGCCGGAGTAAGTCTTTACATATGCGCGTCAGACCCAGGGGGCACCGTTCCAGCTATGTTTGACAGGTCCCTGCAAATCGGTTTACAAGGCTCGCGGGTGACTCCGACTGAGAGCAATGCTGTCCACGACAGCCGTGATTTACAGCACGAACGTGAGTGGCAAGCGCTTTTCCTGACCTCGTTTCTGGTCTGGTTGGGGCCCACTCTGGTCGGTGTAACTGCCAAGGCATGGTTTCTTGCGAAACATGGGTTCGCAAGCATTGCTGGATCGCTCTCTGTGCACTCGCTCTCCTCGGGGCAGCGGCTCTCGTTCTTCCGGGCCGATTTGGCCTTCGGTGTTTTCCTGGTACCTCTCTGCTTCTTGGTCGTGCACGCGCTTCTGCCGCCCCGTTGGTATTCGCGGACTGTAGGCGCAGTGACGGCCATGGCCCTCCTCGTGCAGCTCGTGGCATTCGGCGAATTCGTCGTGCTCGGAAATCTCGCGGGATACGGGCTGCTCCTTGAAGGCTTCGATTGGGGGATCGCTCATCCGCTGGCTGCCCTGGAGTATCTCGTCGCATTCAACTTCATCAAGCCGTTAGTCGTAGTCGGCGGGACTGCCGCGGCCCTGCTAGTGAAGCGGCGACGGCAAGCGCTCAAGAAGCGCATCTATTCCGTGTCCGCTGCGCTTTGGATCGTTGGCGCCGCGTCGGCAATTGCATCGTGGTTTCCGTGGATGAGGCCCACGGTCTTTCACTCCGCGATGATTTCCCTGGCTATTGAATCGCTGTTTGGATCGGAGTTTGGATCAGAATCGAGCACGCGACGCTACGATGGCTATTCGATCGGCGCTCTCCGCCCCATATATCAGAAGCTGGCAAATGTCTCCGGTCCTGGATGGCCCCGCCCTTCCTGGGGCGCCGCACAGGGCTATGACGTGGTGCTCTTCGTCATGGAGACAGGTCCCGCCCGCATCCTATCTTGGGACGCAAGTCTCAACGACTTTCCCAACCTGAAGCGCCTGAGTCAAAACGCCTGGGTAGGCACGCAACACTACACCACGTCTCCCGAAAGCTTTAGAGCAATCACGTCAATGCTACTCTCCATGTATCCGGTTAGACATAACCGGAGTTTTGTGGAGAGACGGCGGACCCCGCCTGGACTGATCCAGAACCTTCATGCCGCCGGCTATCGCACGGGAATATATTTGCCGAACATTCACGGCAGTCGCTACGCCAAAGATGAACAAGACTATTACGAGACGCTGGGACCGGTTGAGGTGTCTGTTCCCGATGCGTCACCGCTTCCTAAGGCGAGCGCGCCCGGATGGCAGGAAACGGAAAACTTGGACTTGGCCGCGCTGCGCAAACTGGAAGCGGACTATCGCGCGAGCGCTTCCGCCGGAAAGCGGTTCTTTGGCGTTTACGCACCGCAGCTTTCACACGAACCATGGGTCGACGTATCCAAGGGCGGTAACGAGCACGACATGGCGAAGCGCCGCTACAATCTCATGAGAGTCGAGGACGATCATTTGGGAGAGCTGATCACGACCATCGAAGAGTCCGGACGCCTCGATCGGACCCTGATCGTCGTCACATGCGACCATGGCCTCCGGAGCAGCGAGTCGGATTCCTCCTTTCGGACAGGGCAGATTGACGATCTTTCGTTTCATGTTCCCTTCCTCCTGTACGCCCCCGGGATCCTCAAAGAACAGACGAATCTGCCGTGGGTGACTTCTCATATCGATATCGGTCCCTCCATTCTGGACCTGTTGGGCATCTCGGAAGGCAGGGCTTTCGAGGCCGGTACCGCTATCTGGAACGAGGGCCTAAAGGACCGGAGCACATTCTTCTTTGCTTCCCAGTACTTTGGAGTGGATGCCTACCACTCCGGCGAGTCGTTTTCGATGTGGAATCCGATGCTCAACGTCACTTACAGCAGTCGCACGCTGCACTTCACCACCGCCGCGGCCGTTCCGGTAGACAGTCTGGCCCATAGGGAAATCATCGGTCGGATTCAAACAATGGGGGAGCTGGCGAGCGCTTGGTACAACCTTGCAATCAGCGGTCCTTCTGTTCCGCCGGGACCCTCAACGCTGGTTCAACCGAAACGAACAGAATAGATAGACTGATCGCAGCGGCTCCGCACCCTTCCTGACATCGCCCGCGGGTAGGCCAACAGGAGCCCCTATCGCTCGAGCAGCCCAAGCGCGCGGGGCTCCCGGTCCTGCAGGCTAAACACGCTCCCCGGGAGGCGCGCCAAGGCTGGTCCTGGTGCTACCTACACACCTCCTCCAACAACTCCTTCACCCGCGGCCCCGCATATCCCCGCCGCACGAGATAGGCGAGCAGCCGCCGCTTGCGCACGGCCGGGGGGAAAGCAGCGAGCTGGCGGGCGCGCTTGACGGCCACCGCCCGCATCTCGATCTCGGGATCGATGCCCTCGTCCTCGAGGGCCCGGCGCACGGCGTCGTCCGCGATGCGCCGGTCCACCCCCTGCGCGAGCAAGTCCCGGAGCAGCCGCGACGGCCCCCGACCGCGGGCCAAGCGCGTCGCCGCGTACTGCTCGGCGAACCGCCCGTCGTCCAGGAGCCCGCGACCCTCCAGACGCTCGAGCGCCGCGTCTACGGCCGCGGGGGGGTGTTGCTTCTGGATCAGCCGGCGCCGGAGATCGGACCGCGCGTGCGAGCGCCGACTCAGCGCGCGGAGCGCCGCCCGCTGGGCGGCTTCCACGTCGGCGAGCTCCTCAAGCCGGCCCAGGGTCGCCAAGGAAAGCTCGCACCCGACCTCGAGCCGAAGGCCGTCCAACCCCTCGGCCGGAAGAGAAGCAAACCGCCACCGATTCACCTCCACCAGGCGATAGCCCGGCTGCCGCGGATCGGGGGCCAGTCCCGTGAGGATCGAGGGCGCGGCGGGCACTCACTCCTCGGGCACAGGACCCTCCTCGTCCGCGACGACCGCAGCTGCGGCCTTGACGCCGAGGTGCTCTTTGACTTTCGCCTCGATTTCGGCGGAGAGGTCGGGATGGTCCTTGAGGTAGAGCTTGGCGTTCTCGCGCCCCTGGCCGATGCGCTCCTTCCCGTACGCGTACCAGGCGCCCGATTTCTCGATGATCCCCGCCTCGGCCGCGATGTCCACGAGGAGCGACTCGTGGCTGATCCCCTCGTCGAACATGAGGTCGAACTCGGCCTGGCGGAACGGAGGCGCCACCTTGTTCTTCACCACTTTCACGCGTACATGATTGCCGATCACCACGTCACGCTCCTTCACCGGGCCGATGCGCCGCATGTCCAGCCGTACCGACGCGTAGAATTTGAGCGCGCGCCCGCCGCTGGTCGTCTCGGGATTGCCGAACATGATCCCGATCTTCTCGCGGAGCTGATTGATGAAAACCACGGCCGTGCGCGAGCGGTTGATGGCGCCCGCGAGCTTGCGGAGCGCCTGGCTCATCAGCCGCGCCTGCAAACCCGGCAGGGAGTCTCCCATCTCGCCCTCGATCTCGGCCTTGGGGACGAGCGCCGCCACCGAGTCGACCACGACCACGTCCACGGCGCCGGAGCGCACGAGGATGAGCGCCTGCTCGCCCGTGTCGGGCTGGGAGACGAGGAGATTGTCGATGTCCACGCCCAGCTTCTTCGCGTACTCGACGTCGAGGGCGTGCTCCGCGTCGATGTAGGCCGCCGCGCCCCCGAGCCGCTGCGCATTCGCCACCACGTGAAGCGCCAGCGTGGTCTTGCCGCTCGATTCCGGGCCGAAGATCTCGGTCACCCGGCCCCGGGGAATGCCGCCCACGCCGATGGCGGCGTCCAGGTTGATGGCACCCGTGCCGATCGCGTCCACCCGGACGCGGGGTGAGTCAGCGCCCATCCGCATGATGGCGCCTTTGCCGCAGGTCTTCTCGATCTGGGTGATGGCGAGGTTCAGAGCCTTCCTGCGCTCGTCGGTGAGCTTCGTGACTTCCTTCTCGGCCGCCATGGGTGCCCTCGACATAGGGTGGAAGCCTCCAGTCCGGAGGCCCGAATATAAGCCGAAGTGACGCCTACCGCCATCCCGGGCGGAACGCGTCCGCGATATGCTCCAACTTATTATCAACCAATGTGATACAGTCAAAACGGTAGATGTCCGACGGGCGCCCGTGGCGATCCACCCAGACCCGGGCGGCCGTGACCAGCTCCCGCCGTTTCACCCCGGTCACGGCTTGCAGCGGGCTGCCGAACGCGTCCCCGCGCCGCGACTTGACCTCGACGAAGGTGACCAACCTGCCCTGCCGGGCGATCAGATCGATCTCCTTGTGGCCGACCCGGAATCGGTGCGCCACGATGCGCCAGCCGCGGGACAACAGGTAGCGGATCGCCTGTTTTTCGCCGGCGAGCCCCCGCTTGTGGCGCTCGTCTTTCCACTCGGCCGGGTCGCTGCGGAGACCGCTGTTCACGCGGGCAAGCTACGTCGTCACACGCGGGAGCGCATCACCCTATTGTTGCGAGCAGGACCATTTCGCTGCGGACGCGCACCCAGCCCCCGCCAACTTGCCATCAACCGGATCGCCCACAGATCTCGTCCAGCGCCTCGAAACCGACCAGCACGTCGCGCGGCTTCGACCCGTTCGAGGGCCCTAGAATCCCCGCCTGCTCCAGCTGATCGATGATACGCGCCGCGCGCCCGTAGCCAACGCTCATGCGGCGCTGCAACAGCGAGGTCGAGCCGAGCTGGTTCTGGATGCAAACCTCCGCGGCCTGGCGGAAGAGCGAATCCCGCTCCCCCGGCTCGCTTCCGGCCGGCTCGCCGTCGTCATCCTGCTTCTCTTCCCCGATCGCCTCCACCTGCTCATCGATGCTGGGCTTGCCGGGCAGTCTCGCCGCCATGCCTTGCCTCTTGTACCACTCCATCACCCGTTCCGTCTCCTCGGTGGAGATGAACGCGCCCTGGACGCGGAGCAGCTCGCTCTTCCCGGGCGGGAGGAACAGCATGTCGCCGTTGCCGAGCAGGGTCTCGGCCCCGTTCTGATCCAGGATGGTGCGGCTGTCCACCTTGGCCGACACGCGGAAGGCGATGCGGCACGGGAAGTTCGCCTTGATGAGCCCGGTGATGACGTTCACCGAAGGACGTTGCGTGGCGAGCACCAGATGGATGCCGATGGCCCGCGCCTTCTGCGCGAGCGTGGCGAGGGGCGTCTCGATCTCGCCCTGCACCGTGAGGATCAGGTCGGCGAGCTCATCCACGATCAGCACGATGTACGGGAGGACGCCCTCGGTGTACTCGCCGTCGAGCGGCAGCTCCTGCTGCACCCCGGCCTGAGTGGCGAGGGTCTCGCGCGGCCCCTTGAGCGGCTTGCCCTCCTCGATCTTGCGGTTGAAGTCCGCCACGTTTCGCGCGTGATTCGCGTGGAGCAGCTTATAGCGCCGCTCCATCTCGAGCGCCGCCCACTTCAGCACTTTCGCCGCTTTCTGGTGGCCCGTCACCACCGGGAGCCCGAGGTGTGGGAGCACCGCGTACATCGAGAGCTCGACCATCTTGGGATCGATCATCAGGAACTTGAGCCGCTCGGGCGGCTGGGTGTAAATGAGGCTCGTGATGATCGTGTTGATGCAGACCGACTTCCCCGAGCCCGTGACGCCGGCGATCAGCAGATGGGGCATCTTCGCGAGGTCGGCCACGACCGGCTCGCCCTCCAGGTCCTTTCCAAGCGCGACCGGAAGCAGACGGTTGCCGGGGTATTGCGGGCTTTCGAGCAGCTCGCGGATGTGCACCATCCGCGGCAGCGGATTCGGCACCTCGATGCCGACGGCGGCCTTCCCCGGTATGGGCGCCACGATGCGCAGGCTAGGCGCACGCATCGCGAGCGCCAGGTCGTCGGCCAACGCCGCGATCCGCCCGACCTTCACTCCCGGCCCCGGGGCTACCTCGTACTGCGTCACGACCGGCCCCACGGTCCGCCCGGCGATGGCGCCTTCGACGCGGAAGGTCTGGAGCGTCTCGATGAGCTTGAGCCCCATCAGCTCGATCTGCGCGAGCCCGGCGTCACGGTCTTGCGCAGGGGGCGCGTTCAACAGATCGAGGGGCGGGAGGAGAACGCCTTCGGGAACGGGATGCGGGATGCGGGATGCGAGATGCAGGCGATCCACCCGTCCCTTCCGGTCCCGCGGGAAACGGGAAACGGGAAACGTGGGTGACGCTTCCGCCGACGGCTGGTCTCGTTCGACCAGCTTGGGCTTCGCCGGGCGTTCCGTTTCCCGTTTCCCGTTTCCCGTTTCCGGGCTTCTCAGGACGGTCAGGGGATGCCAGCCGACCGTGAAGATCCCCAGCGCCGAAAGCGCGAACAGCCCGAACAGGATTCCGCCCGCGGTCCCGACGGCGGCATGCACCGCGCTCGCGAGGGTCCCCGGGCCGAGCCCCGCCAGCCGCTGGCTCGCCGTCCACCTCGCGTAGTCGGGGGGGAGCGATCCGTGCCCGACCCCGGTGAAGACGCCGATGCCGTACGGGAGCAGCAGGACGAGCCCCGCCCCAAGCGCGGCCGCTCGCGGACCGGAGAGACTCCCCAGCCGGTCGAACGCGCCCAGCACCCAGCCGACTCCCAGCACCGGGAGCAGGACGGCCCCGGCCCCAAACACCTTCCAGAGGCCGAGCCCGAGGCCCCGGCCCAGCGCTCCCGTGATCGGTGTGGGCAGCAGGGTGAGACCGAGGAAGACGCCCAGCACGAGCGCCCCGATACCGATGAGTTCCTGGCGCGCCTTCGGGTTCATGTGATGCGACGGTCCGCGTAGGTGGGGACGACCGCGAAGCGGTCCGCCCGGGCCGCGAACGCGACGTCCTCGGCCAGGTCCGCTTCGGCCAGCTGGCGCGCCGCTTCGGAGCCTGCCAGTGCCTCCGTCCAGCTCGCGAACGCCGCGGTCAGGCTCGTCGCCGCTTGTCCCGCGTCGTTCACCTGGACTTTGCGCGAGCCCTTGCGCAGGGCCTTGACCAGCCTCCCCGCCGTGTACGCGTCCTCGATGGCAAATTGCTTCTCCCGGCCGGCGCAGACGACCGCCAGGTCCCCCCGCTCGCCGAGCACCTGACGGGCGCGCTCGACCAGGGCGCGGAAGTTCGCGGGGGCGCCCACGAGCACGGGATCGCCCCCCTGAGCCGCCACGAGCGCAGGCGTCCCGTTGGTGGTGGCGAGCACGATCGTTTTGGTCGCCACGGCCGCCGGGGTCATCTCCCGGGGTGAGTTCCCGAGGGCGAACCCCGCGATCTTGACGCTTCTCCGCTCCCCGGCCAGCAGCACGCCGTTCTTCTCGAGCTTCGCCGCCAGGCGCACCGCTTCGTCGGGGGTCGCGGCTGGGATCACCGCCTTGGCGCCGCTGGCGAGGGCCGTAACGATGGTCGTGGTGGCCCGCAGGACGTCGATGACGACGACCCCCCGCCCGGCGAGGTCCCCCGGCGCGACGCCAAGGGGCGTGAAGTAGACGTCGATCCTCATGAGGCCTGAAGCAGCTGTGGCTCGCGCTCGAGGAACTTGGTGTCTACCTTCCCCGCGACGAAATCAGGGTGCCGCATGACCCGACTCAGGAGCGGGATGGTCGTGGTCGGCCCCTCAATGATAAACGAATCCAGAGCCTGCCGCATGCGAGCGAGGGCTTCCGCGCGGTTGTTGCCGTGCACGATCACCTTCGCGAGCAGCGAGTCGTAGTAGGGCGGCACGGTGTAGCCGGCATAGATGTGGGTGTCCACGCGGACGCCGGGTCCGCCGGGCGGGTGATACGCCGTAATCGTCCCGGGCGACGGTTGGAAGTTGCGCGCCGGGTCCTCGGCGTTCACCCGGCATTCGATGGCGTGCCCGCGGAGGCGTTGGCCGTTCAGGACGAAGGAGAGCGGCTCGCCGGCCGCGACGCGGATCTGCTCCTTCACCAGGTCGAAATTCGTGCACATCTCGGTCACGGGATGCTCGACCTGGATTCGGGTGTTCATCTCCATGAAGTAGAAGGAGCCGTCCTCGTCCAGCAGGAACTCGACCGTGCCGGCGCCGACGTACGCGATCGCCTCGGCGAGCCGCACCGCCGCGTCGCCGATGGCCTGGCGCAGCGCCTGATCCACCGCCGGGCTCGGCGCCTCCTCGATCAGTTTCTGGTGGCGCCGCTGCACCGAGCAGTCGCGCTCGCAGAGGTGCATCACCTTGCCGTGGCTGTCGCCCATGATCTGGATTTCGACGTGCCGCGGCCGCTCGAGGTATTTCTCGATGTACACCTCGTCCGAGCCGAACGCCGCCAGCGCCTCCTGCTTCGCAAGCGAGAATGCCTGGGAGAACTCCTCGCCGTCCCCGGCGACGCGCATCCCCTTCCCACCCCCGCCCGCGGCCGCCTTGATGATGACCGGGAAGCCGATCCGGTCGGCGATCTTCAGCCCCTCGTCGACGTCCTCCACGGGGCCGGGCGATCCCGGCACGGTCGGCACGGTGAGCTTCTGGGCCAGGTTGCGCGCCGCGGCCTTGTCGCCCATCTGGCGGATCTGCTCACCGCTCGGGCCGATGAAGGTGATGTTCGAGGCCTTCACGATGTCGGCAAACTCCGCGTTCTCGGCGAGGAACCCGTAGCCCGGGTGGATCGCGTCGGCGCCCGTGATTTCCGCCGCCGCGATGATGCGGGGGATGTTCAGGTAGCTGTCGCGGGAAGGCGCACGCCCGATGCACACATCGTCGTCGGCGAAGCGCGTGTGGAGACACTCGCGGTCGGCCTCGGAGTAGACGGCCACCGTCTCGATGCCGAGCTCCTTGCACGCGCGGATGACCCGCAGGGCGATCTCCCCGCGGTTCGCGACCAGTACCCGCTTGAACATTAGGGCTCGATGTCGCCCGGCAGGTGGGCCGCGGCCGTCGTCGTGCCGCCGAACGCCCGACTCTCCCCGGAATCGACGCCCGACACCTTCAGCGCAAATTCGCTCGGATTGGTGGCGAAGAAGATGGCGCTCTCGTAGCTGATGACGCCCTGCTGGAACCAGTAGAACAGGGACTGGTCGAAGCTCTGCATCCCGTACTGCACCGAGCCCTGCGCAATGAGGGACGGGATGATGAGCTGCTTGCTCACGTCGCGGATGTTGTCCTGCACCGCCGCGGTGCAGATCAGCACCTCGGCCGCCGGCACCCGGCCCCGCCCGTCCTTGCGGGGAACGAGCCGGAGCGACACCACCGCGTGGAGCGCGGTCGACAGGAGGTGCCGGACCTCGTCGTGCTGGTGCGGCGGGAAAAACGAGATGACACGGTTGATGGTCTGCGACGCGTCCGTGGTATGGAGCGTCGAGAACACCAGGTGGCCGGTGTCGGCGGCCTTCAGCGAGGTGTCGAGCGTCTCCAGGTCGCGAACCTCGCCGATCAGAATCACGTCCGGCGCCTGGCGCAGCACGTGCCGCAGCGCAGCGTTGAAGGACAACGTGTCGTTCCCGACCTCGCGCTGCGAGATGTTCGACAGGTTGTCCCGGTGCAAGAATTCGATCGGGTCCTCGATCGTGATGATGTTGACCCGCCGGTTCACGTTGATGTGGTTGATCATCGCGGCCAGCGCCGTCGATTTCCCGGAGCCCGTGACGCCCGTGACGAGCACCAGGCCGCGCGGCCGGAGCGAGATTTCCTCGAGCACCGGCGGCAGATTGAGCTCGCGGATCGACTTCACCTCGTAGGGGATCGAGCGGAACGCGAACGCCACCGTGCCGCGCTGCTGGTATACATTCGTCCGGAACCGGCCCACCCCCGGCACGCCGATCGCGAAGTCCGCCTCCTTGTGCTCGGCGAACTCCTTTACCTGGCGCGGCGTCATGATCTGCTCGGCGAGCGACTTCAGTTCCTCGGGCTTCAGCGGCGCCATGTCCAGCGCCATGAGCTCGCCGTTCACCCGGACGGTCGCGGGCCGCCCCACCTTGAGGAGCAGGTCGGAGGCGCCGCGCTGGACCATCTGGGTGATGGCGTGCTTGAAGTTGAACAACGGACCGGT
The DNA here is from genome assembly GCA_003222235.1 of Gemmatimonadota bacterium. Taxonomy (GTDB): domain Bacteria; phylum Gemmatimonadota; class Gemmatimonadetes; order Gemmatimonadales; family GWC2-71-9; genus AG12. Next base: position 14,115 of record QHVD01000203.1, read on the forward strand.
CTGCGGAGCTTCAGGCATGGGGATCCACCCGGAAGAGAGGCTGTCCGAACTCGACGGGTTGGGCGTTCTCCACCAACGACTCGCGAATCAACCCCGAGACCTCGGACTCGATCTCGTTCATGATCTTCATGGCTTCGATGATGCACACCACCTGCCCCGACGAGACGCGGCTCCCCACCTTCACGTAAGACTCCGCACCCGGCTCGGGAGCGGCGTAGAACGTCCCCACCATGGGAGACTTGATCTCGACCAGGTTGCTCGGGACGGCCGGGGGAGGGGCGCCGGCAAAGGCCGGCGCGCCGGGGGCCGCGGCCCCCTCCCCGCTCGCGGGCGGGGGCCCGGGGAACGGGGAGATGGTCGCCCCGGGGACCGGCCCGGTCGCGAAATGCGGACCGCCGGCGTTCGACGCGCGCCCCGCCTTGGTCACCCGGATCGACGACCACGCTCCGAACAGCCCGCGCCGCACCTCGATCGCGCCCAGCTCGGGGGCGTCCTTCAAGATCTGCACCAGCCGCGCGATGATGTCGAGGTCCATGTCTCCCCGTTCGGCGCCGATGGTGGAGGAATCTACACGCCTTCCAACAGTCCCGTCCGGCCGTCGGACAGGAGCTCCGGCCCCGCGGCCGACAGGTACACGTCATCCTCGATGCGTACGCCGCCCTGGCCGGCGAGATAGACGCCGGGCTCGATCGTCACGACCGCTCCGACCGGGAGCGGCTCGTCGCTCGTCTTCGAGAGCCGGGGCGCCTCGTGGACCTGGAGGCCCAGCCCGTGGCCCAGGGAATGACCGAACGCGTCGCCCAGGCCCCGGGCGGCGATCAGCTCGCGGGCGAGCGCGTCCACGTCGCGGCCCGTCATCCCGGCCCGCACCCCGGTCCGCGCTCGCTGCTGGGCCTCCGCGACCAGCTCGTATAGCGCCCGTTGACCCTCGGTCGCGCGCGCGCCCACCACCACCGTGCGCGTGATGTCGGCACAGTAGCCGTCGACCTCGGCCCCGAAGTCCAGCAGCAGCCACTCCCCGACCCCCACCGGCCGCCTGCCCGAGTGCGCGTGCGGCAGCGCGGTCCGCGGACCGGACGCCACGATGACGGGGAACGGATGGCCCTCGCTCCCGTGCCGGCGCAGCGCACCCTCGAGCAACCCGGCGATCTCGAGCTCGGTCATACCGACGCGCACCTGCTCGATCGTCTCGCGGAACGCCTCGCCCGCGAGCTCCGCCGCGCTGCGGATCGCCGCCACCTCGCCCGGGTCCTTGCACGCCCGCAATTGCTCCACCAGGTCCGTGGTCGGCTTCCAGCGCCACGCCCTCCCACCCTCCAGCAGCCGCTCCGCATCCCGCACCGTCAGGGCGTGCGCTTCGTAGCCCACCCAGGTGAGCGGCCCCAATCCCTTCCACCTCGACGCGCGCCACCGCGCCCGCCTCCGCGCGCGCCTGCTCGCCGTACCGAAAGTCGGTCACCAGGAGCACGTCGGCACGGGTCACGGCCACGAGCCCCGCCGAGCCGGCGAACCCGGTCAAGTACCGGATGTTCGCGCGCGAGGTCACCAGCAACCCGTCCAGCTCGGCGGCGGCGAGGGCCCGGACGAGCGCTTCTTGCCGCGCGCGCCGCCGATCAGCACCCATGCCGGGACGCGAGATACCCGACCAGACCCTCGAGTCCCAGCCGATAGCTCTCGCCGCCGAACCCGGTCACCACACCCACCGCGACGTCCGCCAGTACGGAGCGGCGCCGCTCAGGCTCACGGGCGAAAATGTTCGAGAGATGGACTTCCACGAAGGGCACCCGCACGGCCAGGAGCGCATCGCGGAGCGCGAGGCTCGTGTGCGTGAACGCGGCGGCGTTGATGACCGCGCCGTCCGCCCGACCCTTCAACCCCTGGATGGCGTCGACCAGCTCGC
>QHVD01000204.1 GCA_003222235.1 Gemmatimonadota bacterium
CTCGGCATCATCTTCCTGGTGATGACGGCGATGTTCCTCTCCGCCAAGATCGGCTTCTTCGCGATCCTGCCGAACGTCGTGCCGATCGTCATCTTCTTCGGCGTGATGGGCTGGCTCGGCATCTACCTGAATCTCGGCACGAGCCTCATCGCCGCGATCGCGCTCGGCATCGCCGTCGACTCGACGATCCACTACATGGCGCGGCTCAACCTCGAGCTGCGCGGCGAGACCGACCAGGCGGCGGCGATTGTGCGCACGCTCCGGACGGTCGGTGTCCCGATCGTCTACACGACGATCGCGCTCTTCTTCGGCTTCCTCACCTTCGCGCTCTCGAACTTCATCCCCATCCGGAACTTCGGCGTCCTCGCCGGCGTCACGATGGCGACCGCGCTCGGGACGAATCTCGTGCTGCTCCCCGCGCTGCTGTCGACCACCAAGATCATCACGCTCTGGGACCTCCTCGGCGTGAAGCTCGGCGACGACCCGGCGACGACGATCCCGCTCTTCGCCGACCTCCGTCCCGCACAGGCCCGCATCGTCGTGCTCATGGGCGACCTCAGGCACTTTGCACCCGGCGAGATAGTCGTCCGGCGCGGCGAGATCGGCGAGGAGATGTACGTCATCATCGCCGGAAGGGCGGACGTATTCGCAGGGGAGGGCGCCGGGCGGCAGCGGATCAACGAGCTCAAGCGCGGCGACGTCTTCGGGGAGATGGGGCTCGTCCGCCACGCCGAGCGGACGGCCGACGTGGTTGCCGCGGGGGACGTCGACGTGCTCGCCCTCGACGAGCATTTCCTGCGCCGCATCAAGAACCGCTACCCGCGCATCGCCTCGCAGGTGTTCCTCAACCTGACGCGCCTCCTGAGCGACCACCTGCAGCGGACGACCGAGCGGTACGTTGCGGCGCGCAGCGCGTAACCTCCTTCCAAGTCGACCGCCCGCGCGATGCGATGTCGATTGCGCGGCGTTGACCCGTTGGTAGCCCCGGCGGTAGGAGCCTCCTGAGCGAGCTCATTCGACAGATGGAGTGCCCCCGCTGCCACTACGCGAATGCCGGCGGCGCCCGCTTCTGTGGCGAGTGTGGCGCAAGCCTGACCCGCGACGTGACGTGCTCCAGCTGCGGCCGCGCGAATCCTGCTGGTCTCCGCCAGTTGCGCGCCAAGAATGGCCCCGGAAACGGCCCCGCAGGCGTGCCTGGTGCCCGGCCCGCCGACGGAGAATCTGCAAAGCCGAACCAGCCCGAGTAGCCCTTCTTCTCTTCGTCAGCTTGTTCGACCCAGCGCTTCCGCTCGGAAGCGGTAGCAGTCAGATCAAAAACATTCCTGTAGCCGGTTCGACGCCGGACACATCAAAGGAGAACCCGAAAATGACACGAGCACGAGTAACATGGCGAACGCTCCCGCCGTCGCGAGATCGCTCGTGTCGACGGTGACGGCACCCGCAAGAGGCCGGCCAACGCCGCACTCACGACCGTGTGCTTGCTCCAAGTCGGAGTGACGCTGGTGACGAACGGTCGGCAGGGTCCGACGCTGGACAGAGTATAGTGGGCGTTGCTCGTCGCGATGCTCCTCACGGGTGCTTGGTTCTTCCACGAGAGACGCGTGCTCGATCGAGACCTCGACGGAACAGTTGGGCAGGTGGCGGACCCAAATGGGCAAAGATGAAGGGAGAGCGAGCGTTGAGGCATCGGCCGACATGCCGGCAAAGGCCGTAGACGTCGCGACGCTCCCGCCCTTCTCGAACCAACGTGGCTGCCCGCGGTGCGGCGCCCGCTACGAGATCCGCGTCCACTTCGATCGCGACTGCGCGGCCGTGCGGGGCGATCATTTCCATCGTTTGTGCCGCTGCGGCCATCGCTGGCTTGAGCGGTGTGGCGAGGAGCGGCTTACCCACCCCATCCCCAGCGCTTGAGACGGAGAGGACTGGCGGGCGTTGACGCCCATCCGCCGGCTGGTCAACGTCGCCCGACGATGTGGGCGACTGCCGACCCGCGACGGGGACGAACCGGCTCGAAGCTCCCCGCGCCGGGTGCGTCGCCAGCGTTCGGGGACACGTTCAGGGACACGGGGCCCCGCGGGAACTCGCTGGGCAACCCCGGCCCGCCCATTGTGCGCTGCGTCGTTACGGAGGACCGGCGGGGTGGTAGGACGCCGGAGCGGAAGGACATGGCCGGCTCGGCGAATGACGGGGCTCTAGTCCACGAGAAGGGATGCGACACGGGTCGGACGGCGAATCCGCCATCCCAGGAGTTCCACAACTTCGCCAACGTGACGCACGCGCTCATCTGGCAAGGGGTCGCCGCCGTCACGCGCGCCCGAATCAGCATCGCGAAGGGCCGCCTGCTCTGCGAGCAGACGCGGGAGCTGCGGCTCCAGGCGCAGGACGCTCGCACCCGCAGCCACGCTCTCGCGGTGCAAGCGGCCTACTCCGTGGAGCGCGCCCACCTCGCGGCAGAGTGGGTCGCATGTGTGGCGGCGCGACCGCGCCTCCGCGCGTGATGCCCACGGCTCGGCCGGCGACGTAGCCGAGCGAGACGCACGGATTCGGACTCCGCTCCGCGAACTGAGCCCGCGTCCCTGGCGGAGGAAGGCGTGTCAACGGGGAGAGGCCGGGGCTCGGGGCTCGTGGTCCGCGTCCCGCCGTCTCCCGCTTCGTGAGGTGGGCCAGCGGGATCCGGCCGTGGGCAATTCTGCTCGCGTCCGCCGGCCCGAGCGCCCCCGGCGAAGGCTACGCGCCGGCCAAGCCGCCCAAGACAACCCCCACCCGGCGGAACGCCTACCTCCTCGCGGCGCTCGTCCGCCTCGGCTGGCTCGCAGTGCCGCCGCGCCGTCGCGGGTTGCGCCTCGCGTACTCCCGTCCCCTGAGGAGGGCCTCCCCCCGGTAGACGGGATTGCGGCCGTGTGCCGCGCCGCGTTAGGAGGGGGCGACGGTCGGGTCGGCTATACCCCTTCGGGGAAGGGCCTGGTTGAGGACGGCGGCGCGGGTGGTTTGAAGCCCTCGGCCACGCTGCGTGCGTCGGTAGCCGACCCGGCCGCGTTTTGCATCGGTTTACGGGCAGAGTCCGCGTTCCTCCGCCCACCGCCGCGGCACGCCGAGGCGCCCGACGTCGCCGTGGGAAGCGAGCGTGCAGTCCGGGTGCAGGATGACGACCGGGAGCGGGATGACGCGGCCCGCGACGACACACAGGAGCCGCATGTTCTCGACGACCACGCGGACGTCCTCGAACCACAGATAGCCCCCGCGCTCCTCCATGAGCCGCTCCTCGGGAGTCCGCGCCGGGCACGCGAGGGGAGCGCCGTGACCACCGTCCCCTCATCTCCCACGCCGCGCTGCGGGGCTTGTAACGGGCTTCGCTGCGGACAAGTAGACCCTTCTGCGAAGCGCCGCAAGAGGCACACTCGGACTTAGGACAGCACCAACGGCGGCATTCGCGCTTGCGGCGGCGAGTTGGAGGGGCGCTTCAACAGATACGACACTTTTCAACAGACTGTGGAGAACCCGTCGCCACCTGTGATCCACTGTGACTTCCAACCATCCAGCGGACAGCGAATGCACCGGAACACCGAGCCCAGCCCGCTAGGTCCTGATTAGGGCCGGGTATCCTAGTTGATAAATTGCACCGCGGGGCTATGCTCCTGAGCGTTGTCCGCCAGCTCAAAAGGGGGAAGGGAGGAGGGCATGCTCTCGGAGACGCTGCCCCTGGTGCGCTGCAAGAAGTGCGGGATCGGCACGATGCTGCCGCTTTCGGACTACGGGCAGGAGGGCGCCGCCATCCTCTACAAGGCATGGGTCTGCGACAGTCCGACCTGCGGCTACAACCTCCGCATCGACCGGGGCCAGGTGACCTATGGCGACTTGCCCCAGCAGAAGTCGGCGCAGGAGCCCCACCGCGGGACTGCTGCCAGAGCGGTCGATAGCTAGGACGCAGTCATGACCGTCGAGAAGCGCGAAGGGCCGCACGATGGCCCTCGCGCGGACCAAACCGATCGCCGCGACACCGTCCGCGACCAGGACGAACTCGAACACGCTCGGGGCTGGCGCCACTCCCCGGCCGAGCAGCGGAAGGACCTACTACCCGGTACGCGGGCGTGGCGGACCGACCACACCGAAATCATGCTGGTCGAGACCCCGGGTTCCGGGGAGAACGAGATATATCTCCGGGTGACCGACATCACGACCGGCCGCTACGTGCAGGCCCCGCTCTCGGCCGACGACTTGGAGATCGTTGCCCATATCCTCCAGCATCACGCGGCGCGGCTCCGCCGCCTTGCGGAGCGGCGCTAAGCAACCTCGGCAGGTCGGCCGCTCTGGGCCAGGCCGCCCGTTCGCCTTGCACTCCTGACCCCGACCGAGGGAGAGTCTGTCATCCTCAGAAGAGGGATGCGGCATGGGGCGGACGGAGAATCGGACACCCGAGGAGTTTCACGCCTTCGCCAACGTGACGCAGGGGATCCTCTGGCAGGGGGTCGCCGCCGTCATGGCCGCCCGAATCAGCATCGCGGAGAGCCACCGGCTCTGCGAACCAACGCGGGAGCTATTGGCGGCCCGGCGTGATGATCGCCTATTCCGCCGGCGTCCTCTGAACGCACGCTAATCGCGCCCCGCCCACTCGGCGAGCCGGCGGCGGCGTTCGCGCTCGTCGAAGAGCCGGCGCACCTTGGGCCACTCCAGACCGAGCATCGCCGCCTTGAACGGGATATCGACGGCGAGGGCGAGCGGGCTCGTCGCCGGGTTGAGTATCTGATCCGGGAGCACGTTGACCGCTGCCTGCTCGGATGAGGAGCTTCACGGCGTTCACCGTCGTTCACGTGACGACGCGGCGCTGAGCAGGCACGTTCGCGCACCAGAGCGCGTCGTTCGGAGCAGAGCGAATGAGACGACGGCGCTACTCATCGCGGTGGCGCCAGTGACAGTACGCGGGGTTGTATCAGGGCGAAGAGGAATCACAGTACGGATCGGCGCGATACGGGTACGGCGGGTACTCGGAAGAGGACGGGAGCCAAACGGTAGGCCCACGGCGACCAGGCCGCCGAACCCATGACCGTGGTGGTGACCGCAGAAGACGCCAGGTCCGCCGGGGAAGTGGCCGAAGTGCCCCGCCGCGAACTGCCCACCACCGACCTGGCCGCTACCAGCATGTCCGCTGACGCTTCCGACGTGCCCCGCGCCGACGTGTCCACCGCCAGCGGAACTCCCGGCGTGCCCGCCGCCGGAGCCGGCACCCCCCGCGTGTCCGCCGCCAGAGGCCCCGCCGCCGTGTCCCATGGCGAGCGCCACGCCGGTGTCGAGGGCGAGCGCGAAGATGATGGTGAAGCAAAG
>QHVD01000205.1 GCA_003222235.1 Gemmatimonadota bacterium
CGGTGCCAAGCGCTTTGCGGCGGCGCAGGTGCCGAGCGCCCGCCGAGGTTTCGCGCCCAATGCCTTCCTGCGCGTGGGCAGCGATGACAGCGTGACCGTGCTGCTCGCACATTCCGAGATGGGCCAGGGCATCTGGACCGCCCTGCCGATGCTGATCGCCGAGGAGCTGGACGCCGACTGGTCTAAGATCAAGGTCGAGCATGCGGACGCGGCGCCGGTGTACGCCCACACCGCCTTCGGTATCCAGATGACCGGCGGCTCGACCAGCACCTGGTCGGAATTCGATCGGTACCGCCACGCGGGCGCGACCGCGCGGGCGCTTCTGATGCGGGCCGCAGCACAACGTTTCGGGGTGAAGCCCGCCGATTGCCGCACCGAGAACGGCGTGGTGATCGCCGGCAACCAGCGGGCGCGCTACGGCGAACTGGCCGCGGCCGCAGCCACGCTGCTGCCGCCGAAGACGGTGCCGCTCAAGGACCCCAAGGACTGGAAGATCATCGGCAAGCCGACCAAACGCCTGGATACGCCGGAGAAGATCACCGGCCGGGCCCAGTTCGGCATGGACGTGCGCTTCCCCGGGCTGCTCACCGCCGTGGTGGCGCGCTCGCCGGTGTTCGGTGGCAGGGTCAGATCGTTCGATGCCACCGCGGCCAAGGCAATCCCCGGCGTGCGTAAGGTGGTCCAGGTCCCCACCGGGGTGGCCGTGGTGGCCGATCACTTCTGGGCAGCCAAGCTCGGCCGCGATGCGTTGAAGATCGATTGGGATCTCGGGCCCCACGCCACGTTAGACAGCACCGCGCTGCGCGAGCAGTTCCGCAAGCTCGCCGACACCACGGGCACGCTGGCGGCCGAGGCCGGCAATGTCGCCGACGCGCTCGGCAAGGCGAACAAGACCATCGAGGCCGAGTACGCCGTGCCCTACCTGGCGCACGCGCCCATGGAGCCGGAGAACTGCACGGTGCGGATCGGACCGGGCAAGTGCGAGATCTGGACCGGCACCCAATTTCAGACCCTGGACCAGCAGCTGGCGGCGCGGATCACCGGCCTGAGCCCCTCGCAGGTGGAAGTCCACACCACCTTCCTCGGCGGCGGCTTCGGCCGGAGGGCGAACCCCACCTCCGACTTCGTCAGCGAGGCCGTGCAGGTCGCCAAGGCTGCCAACGCGCCGGTCAAGACCGTATGGACGCGCGAGGACGACGTGCACGGCGGCTACTATCGGCCGGCCTATCTGCACCGCGCGCGCATCGGCCTCGGCACGGACGGCCTGCCGGTGGCCTGGCGGCATACCGTGGTCGGGCAGTCGATCCTGGTCGGCACCCCGTTCGAGCCGTTTCTCGTGAAGAACGGCATCGACGCGACGTCCGTCGAAGGAGTGTCCGATTCACCGTATCTCAAGGAGATCCCGAACCATCGCTTGGACCTGCACTCGCCCAAGACCGGCATCCCGGTGCTGTGGTGGCGCTCGGTCGGGCACAGCCATACCGCCTTCGTGATGGAAAGCTTGATCGACGAGCTCGCCCAGGCCGCCGGCAAGGACCCGGTCGAGTACCGCCGGGCCCTGCTCAAGAATCACCGGCGCCATCTTGGCGTGCTGAACCTGGCTGTCGAGAAGGCAGGGTGGGACCGGCGCCTCCCTGAAGGCCGGGCACGCGGCGTCGCGGTGCACGAGTCCTTCGGCAGCTTCGCCGCGCAAGTCGCGGAGGTCTCGGTCGAAGACGGCCGCATCCGCGTACACCGCGTGGTCTGCGCCATCGACTGCGGCATTGCCGTCAACCCCGAGACGATCGCCGCGCAGATGGAATCGGGGATCGCCTTCGGCCTCGGCGCTGCGCTGCACAGTGCCCTGCACTTCAAGGACGGGCGCGTGCAGGAGTCGAACTATCACGACTACCGCGTGCTCCGAATGAATGAGATGCCGGTGGTCGAGGTGCACATCGTGCCCAGCACCGAGAAGCCCGGTGGTATCGGCGAGGTCGGCGTGCCGCCGATCGCGCCGGCGGTGGCCAACGCCGTGGCTGTGTTGACGGGGCAGCGGCTGCGCGAACTGCCGCTCACGCTTCCGACCTGAGGAGGCGGCCATGCGTGCACGGACCGTCCTACCGCTGTTGGTCGCCCTGTCGCTCGCGGCCTGCGGCCCGCGTCCCAGCACCGAGCAGCGCGCCCAGGCCCTCGCCGCCTTCGCCACCGTGCAGCAGGTGTTCCAGCACCCGCGCTGTCAGAACTGTCACATCCCGGGCGATGCGCCGCTGCAGTTCGACGCCGGCGTGAGGCACGCGATGGGGGTGATGCGGGGGGCCCAGGGCCACGGGGCGCCCGGACTGCCGTGCGCCACCTGCCACGGCGAATCCAACCCACCCGCGAGCTACGGCCCGAACGCGCCGCCCGGCGCGCCGCACTGGGGGCTTCCACCCCCCGAGCATAAAATGGCCTGGATCGGCCTCTCGCCTTCCGAACTGTGCGCGACCATCAAGAGCAAGAAGGCGAACGGCGGCCGCGACTTCGCTGCGCTGCTCGAGCACGTCAGCGAGGACAAGCTGGTGCTTTGGGGCTGGAACCCGGGCGGCGGGCGCGCGCCGGTGTCGGTACCGCACGAAGAGCTCGTCGCCAAGTTCAAGCAGTGGGCGGCAGCCGACGGGCCGTGTCCGAGCGACTAGCTCGACTCACGACCTTCTTGCGACGTGCGGACCCCGCAGCATATTCGAAGGCAACTCAGATGCTATGAACCCCGCGGCGCGCTGTCGTGCGGATCGCCCAGGCCTCGAGGGGAGCAAATCGCGAAACCGGCTGAGCGAGACACTCGCTTGGCCGTCTTTCTTTTTGGACAGGAGGTGAGCCATGAAGCGGGCACTGCTGTTCCCATCGGTTCTGCTGCTGGCTTGTGGCCCGCTCTTGGGGCAGCAGCCATCCGGCGCTGCCACGCGCGACATCCGGGCGCTCTACCAGGGCTACATGGAGGCTTTCAACAAGAAGGATGTCGCCAAGATCATGTCGTTCTTCGTGCCCGGCTCAGACCTGTTCGTCTTTGACGTGACGCCGCCGCGCCAGCACGTCGGGTGGGCCGACTACAAGAAGGACTGGGAGGACCTGTTCGCTGCCTTTCCTGGGCCCCTTCATCAGGAGCTCAGCGACCTCAGCGTCACGCCTGGTGGCACGCTGGCCGTTTCGCACTATGTCGTGGCCGGGTATTTCACGGGCCCTGACGGCACCCGGCTGACCGTCGCCGTGCGAGTGACCGACGCGTTGCGGAGGATGCGTGGCAAGTGGCTAATCTTTCAGGAACACGTTTCGGTCCCGGTGGACCTCGGCACGGGCAAGGCAGACCTCCTATCGAAGCCCTAGAGGAGGCATGCGCGCGGCAGCGGTCCGGCGCCGCAGTCAGGTAGCGGCGGCGCCGGGTGGGACGTCGCCAAAGGGCCAGGAGCTTCCCGCGAACCGGTTTCCCGCTTGAGAGACCTGCAAATGCTCAAGTAGACGTGTCCCGACACATCATTGCGTTTCTGCTTGGATGCTCCGCGTTTGGGGCTCACTCCTCGTGTGCTCAAGCAAACAAGGGTGTAACCCCCAAGAGTGGGTTCGTCACGACTCCGGATGGGATCAAGATTCACTATCTCGAGGCGGGTCCGGCAGAGGATGTTGCGAATTTTCCTGCCATTCTATTCGTCCCGGGCTGGACCATGCCGGCAGACATTTGGGAGTACCAGATTAGATACTTCTCGAGGCGACACCGCGTGGTCGCGATGGAGCCGAGGTCCTATGGCCTTTCCTCTCAAACCACCGAAGGCAACTACCCCGAAGCTCACGCCCGCGATGTCCAAGCTGTCCTCGACCGCCTGCAGTTGCGTCCTGCGGTCCTGGTGGGCTGGTCATTGGGGGTGGATGACGTCTTGGCCTACATCGA
>QHVD01000178.1 GCA_003222235.1 Gemmatimonadota bacterium
CGAGGTACCCGAGATCGAGCAGGCCGCGCAGCAGCCAATCGATGAATTGCTCAACCATCGAAGCCGTGCTCCCCAACCAGGGGCACGAACCGGGCGTCGCCCAAGGGGGTCTGCCGGATCTCGACACCGAGCCGCTCGACGAGCGTGAGGGTCTGCGCGCCGTGAGCGCCGACGGGCATCAGCAGGCGTCCTCCGGCGGCGAGCTGCTCCACGAGGGGCGGCGGGACTGCCGGCCCGCCGGCGGCGACGAGGATCGCGTCATAAGGGGCGTACGCGCTCCAGCCGAGCGTCCCGTCGCCCAGCAGGACGGACACGTTCGTGACGCCCGTCTCCCGGAGCGCCTCCCGGGCCGCGAGGGCGAGGGTCTTGACCCGCTCGACCGAGAACACCTGCGCCGCGAGCGCGGCGAGGAGCGCCGTCTGGTAGCCCGAGCCCGTGCCGATCTCGAGCACCCGCTCCCGGCCCGTGAGGCGCAGCGCCTCAAGGTAGCTGGCCTGTGTGAACGGCTGGGAGATCGTCTGGTCGTCTCCGATCGGGAGCGCGGTGTCCTCATAGGCCCGGTGGCGCAGCGCCGCCGGGACGAACCGGTGTCGCGGCGTCTCGGCGAACGCCTTGAGGACCGCGAGGTCGCGCACGCCCTTGGCGCGAAGCGTCTCGACGAGCCGTGCCCGGTAGCCTGCGTACGTGTCCGCGGTCGCGCCTAATCGCCTGTGAGCCACGAGCGCACGGTCTCGAGCAGGCGGTAGTTCGTCATGTCCATGTGGAGCGGCGTCACCGAGATGTAGCCGTCGGCCGTGGCGCGGAAGTCCGAGTCGGCCCCCCCGGTCCAGGTGATGCGGCCGCCGCCGATCCAGTAGATCTCTTTCCCCCACGGATCCTTCATCAGGGCGATCTCCTCGCTGAACACGCGGCTGCCGAGGTGGGTCACCTTGACGCCCTTCACCTGGTCCCCGGGAATCGCGGGAAGGTTGATGTTCAGTAGCGTTTCCGCCGGGAAGTCCCGCACGGCGAAGATCCGCTGCAGGAGCGCCCGCAGCCCCTCCTTGTGGGTCTCGAGCAGCTCGAGGTCGGAGCCGCAGTACGAGATCGCAATGCTCGGCACGCCTGCGACGAGACCCTCCATGGCCGCGGCGACGGTCCCCGAGTAGAACACGTCCTCGCCCATGTTCTGGCCGTGGTTGATTCCCGACAGCACGAAATCGGGCTTCTCGGGCATCAGCACGCCCAGGGCGAGGAGCACGCAGTCGGTGGGCGTGCCGTCCACCTGGAACGCTCCGTCGGCCCGCCGCGTGGCCCGGACCGGACGATGCAGCGTCAGCGAATGCGACGTGCCGCTCTGCTCGCGGTCCGGCGCGACCACGGTGGTCTGGCCGAGGCCCGCGCAGACCTCGCCCAGGACCGCAAGGCCCCGGGCGAGAATCCCGTCGTCGTTCGCGATCAGGATGTTCATCGCGGGCCGAACAAGATCTCCCGTCCATACCGGCCGAACACGCGGGCGACCCGCCAGCCGTCGCTCCAGGGCCGAAAGTGGCTGGGCCGTCCCGCGTAGACGGTCGGAATGGAGACCGACCGCACGCGCCAGCCGCGCGCCAGGGCCTCAAGCAGGAACGCGGCCTCGAAATCGTAGCGCGTCTCGCCGGGCCGGATCGCCTCCGCGACGCCGCGCGCGAAGCCGCGGAAGCCGGTCTGGGCGTCCGGCACGGGGCCGCCGCCGATCCGGGACGCGAGGGCCGCCGACAGCCAGTTCGTGCACCGGCGGACGAGCGGCATCGCGCCGGTGCGCGCCCGCGCGCCCAGCGCGACGTCGGCCTCGCGCCCCACCACTGGCGCCACCAGCCGGGGAATCTCCTCCGGCGGGTGCTGGCCATCGCCATCGAGCGTCACGATCACCTCCGCCCCGCCCGCCACGGCCGCTGCGATGCCGGTGGCGAGCGCCGCACCTTTGCCGCGATTGCGGGGGTGGGCGAGCACGATCGACCCCTTCCCCCTCGCCTCTTCCCCGGTCCCGTCCGTCGACCCGTCGTCCACAACGTACACGATCGCCCCGGGGACCGCACCACGCGCCCGGGTGACGACGTCCCCGATCGTCACGGCAGCCTGGTAGGCGGGAATGACGACGCCGACCGTGGGACCGCCGTCAGCGCGCCCCGGCACTGGGCGGAGCGGTCCCCTCGAGGAGGGCGAGAATCGACTTCAGGTCGGCACGCAGGTCTTTGACCGTCTGCGTCGCGAGCGCGCGTCGCGCCTCGGGCTTGAGCTCACCCGATCGCCGGTACTGCTCGATCTTCTGGCGCGCGCCATCGATCGTGTACTTCTCGGTGTACAGGAGGTGCTTCACGAGCATGATCAGCTCGATCTCGCGCCGCTGGTAGACACGATTCCCGGAGCGGTTCTTCGCGGGATTGAGGAACCGGAACTGACTCTCCCAGTATCGCAGCACGTGCGGCTTCAGGTCGGTGAGCTGGCACACCTCGCCGATCGAGAAGAATTCCTGCACGGGATGCGGTGCGCTCATCGCTGCCGCCGTCCCCGCCGCCGCTCTTGCCCCCCCCCTCCCCACACCTCCGCTTTCAGCTCGCGCTCCATGAGGTCCGCGACTGCCTGGCGGGGCGGCTTGCCGCGAAACAGCACTTCGGCAACCTCACGGGCGATCGGCAGCTCCACACCGTGGCGCTCGGCGAGCGTCACCGCCGAGCGCGCCGTGTTCACCCCTTCCGCCACGGTCGCGAGGCCCGCCAGCACGTCATCCAGCCGCCGTCCCCGCCCGAGCTCCACACCGAGCGAGCGGTTGCGCGACTGCGGGCCGGTGGCCGTGAGGATCAGATCGCCCATCCCCGCCAGGCCCGCGAACGTCAGGGGCTCGGCCCCGAGGGCGACCCCGAGCCGCGTGATCTCCGCGAGGCCTCGCGTGATCAGCGCAGCGCGCGCGTTGTGGCCCAGCCCCAACCCGTCCAGCATCCCCGCGGCGAGCGCGATGACGTTCTTCAGGGCTCCGCCGAGCTCCACACCGAGCACGTCCGTAGCCGAGTAGACGCGGAAGTAGCTCGTCGAGAACACCTGCTGCACCCGCTGCGCGACGCCGTGCTCTGCGGCGGCCGCCACCACCGCGGTGGGCTGGCGCTCGTAGACCTCCCGAGCGAACGACGGGCCCGACAGCGCGGCAATGGGCACGCCCGGCGGCAGCACCTCGGCGAGCACGCATGACAGCGTGGTCAGCCGTTCCGGCTCCAGCCCCTTCGATACGCTCACCACCAGGGCCCCCCCCCGAAGCGCCGGGCCCGCGCGCGCCATGACCTCCCGCACCGCATGCGACGGGGCGGACGACACCACGACGTCGGCGCCACGCACCGCCTCGCCCAGGTCCCCGCTCGCCCGTAGGGTAGGCCCGAGCACCGCGCCCGGCAGGAACATCGGGTTCGCGTGCTCGCGGTTGATGCCGTCCACGACCTCCGGCTCCCGCGCCCACAGGGTCACGGACTCGAAGCCGCCCTTGCGGGCGAGCAGATCCGCGAGCGCCGTGCCCCAGGCGCCCCCTCCGATCACGGCGACCCTCACCGAGCCATCCCACCCAGCCCGAATGCGGAATGCGGAGTGCGGAATGGACAACAAGTGCGGAATGCGGAGTGCGGAGTGCGGAATTTCAGTGAAAGGTCGTGCCGCGGCACGACGCTCACCCGAACACTCCGCATTCCGCATTCCGCATTCCGCATCGGACTCACGCCGCCACTCCCTTCCGGGTCCGGAACCGATTCTCCGTGCCGTCGAGGAGCCGCCGGATGTTCGCCCGGTGCGAGTACACGATCAGCAGCGCGAGCGCGAGGCTCGCCCAGAACGTGTATGGCGCCGCCGGCCGGGTGAGCCGCACCCAGAGCGGGAACAGGACCGCCACCGTGAGTGAGGCCACGGACACGTATCCGAACGCCCAGAGCATGCCGACCCAGATCGGAAGCGAGATCGCGACCGCGAGCGGGGCCAGGGCGAGGAAGACGCCGCCGGCCGTGGCGACCCCCTTCCCTCCCCGGAATCCAACATAGGGCGAGTACACGTGGCCAAGGACGGCGGCGAGGCCGAGCACCACGGGGACCCACGCCGGCCCGCCGGACAACGAACCGAGAACCCCGACCGACAGGGCTCCCTTTGCCGCGTCGATGAGAGCGACGGGAATGGCGTACTTCCACCCCAGCACGCGGTACACGTTCGTGGCGCCGAGGTTTCTCGAGCCGTGCTCGCGGAGGTCTGGTGACCGGCGAGCCGCCGAACCGCCACGCCGCGCGGAAGCCGTTCAGGAGATACCGTGTGTAGGATTCCGGAATCGCCTCGGGGCGGTTGGAAACGACGGCGAACCGGGGGGGCGCAGTGCCGATCTGGGCCGCGTACAGCAGCCGCACCGACTCACCCACGGGCTGGGGAGGCTGCTGCTGCCGGACGAGCCCCTCGAGCACCTCGTTGACCTCGTGAGTCGGGATCCGTTTCTCCCGCTCCCCGGCGACCTCGAGGATGAGATCGAGGAGCTTCGTCACCCGCTGGCCGGTCTTGGCGGACACGTACAGGAACGGAACGAACTGCAGGAACGGCGCGCGCTCCTTCAGCACCCCCTCCCCCCTCACCCCGGTGTTCGCGTCCTTCTCCTCAATCAGGTCCCACTTGTTCACCGCGATGATCAGCGCGGCGCCCTGGTCCCAGGCGTCGTTCGCGATCTTCAGGTCCTGCACGGGCATCCCTTCGCCCGCGTCCACGACGAGGACGCAGACGTCGGCGCGCTCGATGGCGCGCGCCGTCCGCAGCGTCGCGTAGAACTCGATGTCGTCATCGACCTTGCTGCGCTTCCGGAGCCCCGCGGTGTCGATGAACACGAGGGTGCGACCCTGATAGCGAAGCGAAGTGTCGATCGCATCGCGCGTGGTCCCAGGCTCGGGCGCCACGACCAGACGCTCCTCGCCCAACAGGCGGTTCACGAGACTCGACTTCCCCACGTTGGGCCGGCCCACCACGGCGACACGGATAAGCGCGGCCTCATCCCCTGACCCACTCTCCCCAGTGCGGTCCTCACCCCCTGACCCCCTCTCCGTTCCGGAGAGGGGGAACTCACCCCTCCCATCGTTCCCCCTCTCCCGAAGGGAGAGGGGGTCAGGGGGTGAGGACAAACGGGGGTCAGAGGGTGAG
>QHVD01000179.1:0-4868 GCA_003222235.1 Gemmatimonadota bacterium
ATGCGCGCCGCTCTCGACGCTTCGCTGCGCGCCACGGACATCGCGGACCTGCTGGTGGAGGCCGGAGTGCCGTTCCGCGAGAGCCACGGGCTGGTCGGGCGCCTGGTGCGGGAGGCCGAGCGCGCCGGTGTGCCGCTCGACCGTGTGCCCCCGGCCGTGGCGGCTGGAATCCATCCCGCCCTGGGTGCGGCCCTATCCCAGCTTGGAACCTGGGAAGACAGTGTGGAGGGCCGGGCGACTGCGGGCGGGGCATCGCGTAAGTCCGTGGAAGGTCAACTGGAAGCGCTCCGCACGGCGTTTGCGCCGGAGGGAGGGCCTTAAGCGTAGGTCTTGCCGAGCCTTAGCCTCTGGTGTAGCATACGGGGTCGTGCCGCTCGTGGAGGGCGGGGCGGCCAATTTTTTTTCTGGAGACCAGGTTGCGCTGCCTCGCGCTCAACGCTTCGTTCGAACCCCTTACCATGGTGCCCGTGCGACGGGCACTGCGCCTTGTGATCGACCACAAGGCCGAGATCGTGGAGTCCGAAGGGCCGGCGGTTCGCAGCGAACGACTCGAAGTCCCGCGCCCCACCGTCATCCGGCTCGTCAAGTTCGTCCACGTTCCCCGCCGCTTCCGCCGCCAGGTCACCAACACGTTCCTCTTCGCCCGCGACAACTACCGCTGCCAGTTCTGCGGGCGCCGCCAGCACGAGCTGCGGCACCGGGAATGCCTGACCCGGGATCACCTGGTGCCCCTGTCGCGCGGGGGAACGAACGATTGGACCAACGTACTGACGGCGTGCAGTACCTGTAACACCCGCAAGGGGAACCTCCTCCCCGAGGAAGCGGGCATGCACGCGCTGCGTCAGCCCTTCGAGCCGCACTTCGTACACCTCGCCTGGGCGGTGCGCCGTCTCACGAACATCCAGTCCAGGTACATCCGGATGTTCTACGGCGGCGAGGTGCTGGCGACCCTCGAGGCGATGTGAGTCGGAAGGTTCCCTCGATCATCGCCGCGCTGGCAAGCGTGGCGGTCGTCGCGTTCGTGTGGACCAACCGGACCGCTCGGCCCCCCCTCCATCCCGAGCCGCGGCCGGAAGTAACCTCCGAGCGCGTGCTGCCGCCGAGCTTGCTGCTCAAGACGCCCGGGGCGCTCGAGGCGTACGCCGCCGCGCGCAGCGCGCCACAGGTCCTCGATGGTGTGTTCTGCTACTGCCGGTGCGCCAAGAACTTCGGCCACCGCTCGCTGCTCACCTGCTTCGAGTCGGACCACGGCTCGCACTGCGATATCTGTATGGGAGAGGCGATGCTCGCGACCGAGCTCGCCGCCCAGGGCAACTCCCTCGTTCACATCCGCCGCGCCATCGACCAGCGGTTCGGGTCCTAATTCGCTTGCCGGGTGAACGTTTCTGACCGTGCCTCGAGGGTGAGGTGCGGGAGCCCCGCGATCCGCACGAGGACCCGCTGCGCACCGCGGGCCAGCGCGTTGCCCACGTTTCCTCCACCGGAAAGCGCCGGGCTGACGTCGCCTTTGAGCCAGCGCGTCAGCTCTTCCAGGTCGGTGTCGTTGAGCGTCGTCACCTCGAGCCGGCACAGGAAGTAGAACTTCCCCGACCCTCTGGGCGCGAGCGTGATCTTGTAAGGGATTTCGAGCGCCCGCTCGAGCTCGCTCTCCGCCCCGTAGCGCTTCTCACTGCCGCCGGTACGGATGAGCACGAAGTCGTCGGCGAGCGGGTCGTGGCGCGCTACGGCGTCCCAGGAGTGGTCGCTCACGAACTGGTCGAACCAACCCGAGCGGCTGCGCCACAGCTCCAGCCGGTAGTGCAGGCGCAGGGGGAAGCCCGACCGCATGAGGTCCGGGAACTTGCCGTCGCCGAGCAGCCCCGTCACCTGGACGCGGGGAATGTCGCTCTGGAGGGTGACGGTCAACGACGGCGCCTGGGCGGCGGCCGGCGCGAGCGCCGCCGCTTCCGCTGCGAAGGCCAGGAGAGCGGGCCCGGCCCTCACTTCAGAAGCGATGATCGAGTCGCAACGTGAAGCGCAGCTGTTCCCCCGCCGTCACCGCCTTCGCCACGTAGAACCCGAACCCGCCCCAGTCGATCCCCAAGCCGAGGTCCGCGATCCAGCTGCCCAGGGTCGGCAGGCGGTCGCTCGGCACCCGGCCCGCCCCGCTGCCGACCAGCCAGGCCTGGCCGGCGTCGCCGAACACGACGAGATCCGGGCCCTGCAGCGTGAACCGTGACTTCGCCTGCTCGTCTTCAGGCCGGGACGCGCCGTACGCCCAGTGCAGCGAGAGATGGCCCCGATATTCCGCCTGCGCGAGGATCAGGCGGTCGCACGCGGCGACGAGCGTGCTCGCGAACGCCGGATCAGCGATGTCTCGGTTGCACGCGCTATGGCGGAAGCCGTAGCCGACGAGCGGGTCCGGTCCGCCCAGCGACAGGCGGCGCTGCAGCGGCAGCGGGTCGCCGCCGGTCCAGCCGCCGGCCAGGAACCGCAAGTTCGCCCGCCCGCTGGGGCTCACGCGCGTGTAGCGGCGGAAGTCGAGCCAAATGCGGCTGAACTGGTAGGAGCCGTCGGTCGGGATCGGGCCGCGGACGGACGCGGGGATGCCGGGCGCTGGGCTCACGTCGTTGCTCCAGGAGTTGTCGAACTGTGCGCGCAGCAGCCAGCCGGCCGTGGGCTCGGTCCGGTCGTTGCGCGAGTCGTACGCCACCGTCCCGCTGAGGGTGGTGTAGTGGCCCACGTCGATGGGCGGGTTGCGGCGCCACGCCTGGTCGTTTCGGAGGAGCGTCCAGGGGTCGCGGGCCTGGACGCTCGTCTGCCAGTCGCGTCGCACCTCGAGAGTGAGACTCAGCGGCCGGTCGGGTTGAAGGAAGACGCGGCCGGCAATCCCCTGGCTCAGGGAGTAGTCGCGGTAGTCGCGCTGCAGCAGGAAGGCCAGCCAACCGACCTCGTTGCTGCGCAACCCCCAACCCTCGGTCGGCGCGACCACGTCGTAGGCGCGGAACTCGATGCCGTAGGCGGGCGTCTCGCCCGCACGCAGCTCGGTGCGCACCAGGTATCCCAGGTCGCTGCGCTTGCTCGTGAAATCCCCGGCCGTGCGCCACACGCCGAGCGCGTCGACCCCCAGCCGCAGGTTCTGCTGCAGTCGCCAGTCGAAGATCGGCCCGAAAACGACCGGCAGACCTTCGACCCGGTTGAACGTGCCGCCGGTGCCGAGGGTGAGCGAGGAGCGGGACTCGGCCGTGCCCCACGACTTCTCCAGGCCGAGGTTCTTGAGCCAGCGACGGGGACCTGCGGGCGCGAGGGCGATCTCTTCACCCTCCGCCCGGTACGCCAGCGGCTCGCGGTAGGCCCGCACCTCCCCGGTGACCGAGGCGCCGGGGTCGCGCGTCAGTGTGCCGCCGATGACGATCAGGTCTCCGGTGACCACCGCGCCGGAGTCGAGCGCGGCGTCCCCGTTGACGACGAGCAGCGTGCCCTCCACGCGACCGGCGACGGCGACGCCGCCGTTGCGCACCGCCACGTCGCCCCGCCACTCGTTGCCCCGCGGCAGCCGGGACCGGCCCACCAGCCGCGTCGTCGTCGGGGCGTTGTACAGCCGGACCGCCTCCTCCGCCACGAGGCGCGGCAGCGTCGGCTGTAGCGCGGTGACGCTCGCGCTCTCCGGGTTGATGACGATCGCCGTGTCCTGGGCGGCGAGTCGCGTGGGTCCGAGGAGGCAGAAGAGAGCAAGACGGGCGTTCGACCGCATCAGCGGGTCATCCCTCCACGTTGCGGGGTGGCTCGAGGCGCAGCCGCCGCATCCGGCGGTACAGGTTGGCGCGGTCGGTGGAGAGCCTGCGGGCCGCCTCGGCCACGTTGCCGCGCGCCGCCGAGAGGGCGCGCGCGATCAGCGTCCGCTCGAAGTCGTCGAGCGCATCCGCGAGCGACACATGGGTCCACACTTCGGGCTGCCGCGCGCGAGCGCCGTCCTGGGGGACGACGTGTGCTACGTCGTCCGCGGTGATCGTCTCGTCGTTCCCGTCGCTTCCCTCGTTCCCCCCACGCCTCGGGGCGAGGATCGCCAGGCGCTCGATGATGTTCGCCAGCTCGCGCACGTTGCCGGGCCACGGGTAGGTCGCCAGCAGCTCGAGCGCGCCGGCGTCGAACTTCACCGGGCGCCCGAGCCGTGCGGCCTGGCGCGTTGCGAAGTGGCGCACCAGCGGCGGGACGTCTGCCGGACGCTCGCGCAGCGGCGCGATGTGGATGGGGAGCACATTGAGCCGGAACAGCAGGTCTTCGCGGAACTGTCCTTGGCGCGTGATCTTCGCGAGGTCCTTGTTGGTCGCGGCGATGACTCGCACGTTCACCGTGAGCGGCTTCTCCCCGCCCAGCCGCTCGATCACTCCGGTCTCGAGCACCCGGAGCAGCTTCGCCTGGGCCTCGGGGCCGAGGTCTCCCACCTCGTCCAGGAACAGCGTGCCGCCGTCGGCGAGCTCGAAGCGGCCGATGCGTCGCTCGGTCGCTCCGGTGAACGCTCCTCGCTCATGGCCGAACATCTCCGACTCGACCAGGTCCTTCGGGATCGCGGCACTGTTGACGCATACGAACGGCTTGGCCGCCCGCGCGCTCTGCCGGTGGATCGCGGAGGCCACGAGCTCCTTGCCCGTCCCCGATTCGCCGGTGATGAGCACCCGCGCCTCGGTGGGCGCGACGCGGGCGATCATGGCCCGCAGGTCCTCCATTGCCTGGCTCACGCCCACCAGCGGATCGCCGTGCCCCAGCGCCTCGTGCAGCCGCCGGTTCTCCGCGAGGGTGCGCGACAGCGCCACGGCGGCGCGCAGCGTCGTGAGCACGCCCTCGGGCGTGAGCGGCTTCTCCAGAAACTGGAAGGCGCCGAGCTTGGT
>QHVD01000179.1:4918-10035 GCA_003222235.1 Gemmatimonadota bacterium
CTCGAGGACCGTCAGGCCGTCCGGGCCGCCCGGCATCATGAGGTCGAGGAGCACCGCATCGGGCGCCTCGCGCTCGACCGCCGCGACCGCCGCGGTCCCGTTCTCCGCTTCGGCGGTGTCGAACTCCTCCGACTGCAGCAGGGCGCCCACCATCCGGCGGATGTTGGCTTCGTCGTCGACGAGCAGGACGCGCGGGCTCACGCGGGGAGCACGATGGAGAACGTGGCGCCACCGCCGGGGGTCTCGAAGACGGTGAGCGTGCCGCCGTGGGCCTCGATCGTGTGCCGCACCAGCGCGAGACCGAGGCCCGTCCCGTCCTGCTTCGTCGTGAAGTACGGCTCGAACACGCGTTGCCGCAGCTCCGCGGGGATCCCGGGCCCGTGGTCGGCGAGCGTCACGACCAGCCCCTGCCCGTCGCCGTTCACTGCGATCTCGATCGACCCGCACCCACCCATCGCTTCCGACGCGTTCCGCATCAGGTTGCCGAAGGCGCGGCGCAGCGGGTCGTAGTGGCCCGAGATCGTGCGCGGGCCGCCGTCCGCGCGCACCGACACCTCCACTCCCGGGGGCACCGCCGTGCGGCCCAGATCGTCGAGCAGCTCCACGAGATCCACCTCGCTCTTCGGACCCTCGGGCAGCCGGCCGAAGTCGGCGAACTCCCTGGCCAGCCGGGCGAGCCGATCGGTTTCGGCGGCCATCACTTCCGCCGCCGCCGCCATCGGGCTGTGCGCCGGCGCGGCGACACGCCGCAGCTGGTCGACGGCGATCCGCATCGACGTGAGGGGATTCTTGATCTCGTGCGCCACCCGGCGCGCCACCTCTCGGAACGCCCGCAGCCGCTCGGCCTCGAGCTCCTGCTCGCGTGCGGCCTCGAGCGCGGTGGCGAGCTCGCGCAGCGCCTGCCGCAGCGCCTCGAAGTCCGGCGCGCCGCGGGTCGGCGCGCCGGCCGGGAGAGGCATGCGGCGCCGGATCAGCCGCGTCCAGCCCACCAGCTCGTCGATCGGGCGTGACAGCTGGCGCGAGAGGTGCCCCGCGAGGCGGATGGCGGCGATGATCGCGAGCGCGCCGAGCGCCAGGACCAGCGCCGCGAACCCGGCCGCGTAGTAGCGGAGATACGTCTCGGCGCGGCGCACCAGGGTGACCGAGTTCGAGAGCTGATTGAGGTGGTGGCGAAACGCCGCCCGCTCCCGCGCCGTGAGATGGGTGGTGTCCATCCGCTCGAGCATCTGGCGGGCCGAGGCAGCTGCGCCCTCCAGGGCGACGCGCGCCCCCGCCGACGGCGCCGTCGTGCGAGCTGCCAGCACCCACCCAACCACCGCCAGCGTGATCGGCACGGCGGTGAGGGCGACCAGAATCCCGAAGATCCGGCGGCGGAACGGGAGTGCCATATTTGAGGCGGCAATCTAGAGCTTTGGCGCTCGTGTGACAAATCGACACACAAAAGAAAATGCGGAGTGCGGAATGCGGAATGCGGAATTGAGGGGATAGCGTCGAGTCCCGTTCTCCGGCTCCGACGCTGGTCCTGACATTCCGCATTCCGCATTCCGCACTCCGCATTTTCCTAATCCACACTCCGCATTCCGCATTGGGGGAGGGGGAGGGTAGGGATGAAGAGCCACACCCACTATCTCTGGTTCAACACGAAGCAACGGCAGGAGGTCATCGACATCACCGACGAGGTCGCCGCTCAAGTCGCCCAAAGCGGCGTGCTGGAGGGCTTCGCGCTCGTGAGCGCGATGCACATCACGGCGTCCGTATTCGTGAACGATCACGAATCCGGCCTGTGGGGTGATATCCTCAAGTGGCTCGAAGAAACCGTCGCCCCTTGGGATCCCCCCCGCTACCGGCACAACGACACGGGGGAGGACAACGCCGCCGCGCACTTGCGGAGCCTCACGATCGGCCACGAGGTGATCGTGCCGATTACGAACGGCAAGCTCGATCTGGGCACCTGGCAACGGGTGTTTTACGGTGAGTGGGACGGCCAGCGTAGGAAGCGGGTGATCATCAAGGTGGTGGGGGAATGATGGGCCGAGCCGGCCCTTCAGGGCACGGGACAGGACGGCGGCGGGCAGCCGACTTCTTTCTCAAGGCGTTT
Organism: Gemmatimonadota bacterium; assembly: GCA_003222235.1. GTDB lineage: Bacteria > Gemmatimonadota > Gemmatimonadetes > Gemmatimonadales > GWC2-71-9 > AG12. The sequence continues at coordinate 7,017 of QHVD01000179.1, forward strand.
CCCTTTCTGCCCCTTGGACAGGGTGACCGAACACCTCGCGCTCGTCGACCTCGAACTGCCGGCGCAGCCGATGGCGCGGTAGTGCAACTGCTGGGTCTCGATCGCGTGATTCATCACGCCCCCACACCGATCTCCTCGGCAATAGCGGCCTGCAGCTCCTGGATCGACACGCCGAGGCGTCCCGCTTCGGTGAGCATCTTGCGGACGAGTGAGGAAGCCTGACGTGCCCGCTCGCGCCCCCGGGTTTCGGGAGCGACTTCTCGCACGAACGTGCCTGCACCCTGTCGCGTCTCCACGAATCCCTCAGCCTCCAAGTCTCGATAGGCCTGGACCACCGTCGCCGGGTTGACTCTTAGTTGCGCCGCGAGTTGCCGCACCGACGGCAGGGGCGCAGTGGGTCGCAACTCGCCTGATGCAATCGCGATCCTGAGGCGATTAGCGATTTGCGCATACAGCGGCGTCGAGCTCCGGGGATCAACTTGGTCAAACACAAAACGCTGACTGTATTGATGTCACAATACAGTGGTACAATGCTGGCGTGGTGTCAAGCCTTGGAACCGAAGCGCAGTGGCCGTTACGCCGCAAGTTGTTTATTTTCAAAGACTCGACACTGTGAGGGACGTGGCAGACGTGGCGACCGGTCATCTGGCAGCGATCTTCGCGGAGCAGGCGAAGGAGCATCCAGACCGGCAATTCTTGGTCTTCGGGTCGCGCCGGATGACCTATGCGCAGGTCGAACGGGAGGCGCGGGCGCTCGGCCAGGCGCTGAGCGGTCTCGGCGTCAAACCGGGTGACCGGTTGGCGGTCGATCTGCCGAACTGGCCGGAATGGGTGGTGACCCTTCTCGCGGCGGCCTACGAGGGTGTGGCCCTGGTGCCGCTCGACCCCTCGCTCAGCTTCCACGAACTCAAGCATCAACTGCGGCACGCCGAGGTCCGGGCCGCCGTGGTCGCCGAAGGCTATGGCGACGTGGACTACGTGGAGCTCTATCACAGGCTCCTGCCCGACCTCCCCGACCTGGGAGCCATCGTCACCGTCGGCTCCACTGAGCGCTGGCTCGACAGCCGGATGTACCGCTACCCCGACCTCGTGTCGAAGCGGCCGGCCCGCGCCTCGTCCCCGCCGGCGGACGTCGCGGCGCCGCTCGTCATCCTGTACACGTCGGGAACCATGGGGAAGCCCAAGGGCGTGACGCTGTCGCACCGGAACGTTTGCCTGACGGCGCATGCCGCGGCGGAGCTGCTGCGGCATACCGGCGAGGACAGGGCGCTCGGCGCGGTCCCGCTGTTCGGGATTTTCGGGTTGCATGTCGTTTCCGTGGCGGTCACGGCGGGCGCGACGCTCGTGCTCCAGGAGCGGTTCAACGCGCGCGACGCGTTGAATCTGATCCGGCGCGAGCGCGTGACGGTGGTGCATGGCGTCCCCACCATGTTCGAGCTCCTCATGCGCGATCCCTCGTTTGAGGAGCAGCCGCCCTCCACGTGTCGAACGGGCATCGTCGCGGGGAGCCCGGTCTCCCCGGACCTGGTGCGTCGCATACGGCAGTGGTGCGACGTGCAGATCGCTTACGGGCTGACGGAAACGGGGCCCACGGTGACGATGACCGGTTTCGACGACGTCCCGGAGCGGCGGTCGCACACCGTCGGCCGGCCCATCCCCGGAGTCGAAGTCAAGGTCGTGGACCTGAAGAGCGGTGCGCTCCACGGACCCGAAGCGGTGGGCGAGCTGGCCGTGAGGGGCCCGAACGTCATGCTGGGCTACTATCGGATGCCCAGCGAGACGGGGCGGTCCTTCACGTCCGAGGGATTCTTCCTGACGGGCGATCTCGCGATCGTGGACGAGGACGGCTACGTCAGGATCGTGGGCCGCCGCAACGAGGTGATCATCCGCGGCGGCTACAAGATCTACCCCCGCGAGCTGGAGGACCTCCTCCGGACGCACCCTGCCGTGGGCGACGCGTGCGTCGTCGGCATCCCCAACGAGATGCTGGGCGAGCTGATCTGCGCGTGCGTCGTGGCCACGGAGGGTTCCATCGTTACCGGCGACGAGCTCAAGGAGTTCTGCCGTGAGGCCGTCGCCGACTACAAAGTGCCCGACCTGGTGCGCTTCTTCGACACCTTGCCGCTGACCGGGAGCGGAACGGTGAAACGACGGGAGCTCGCGCAGGTCGTGAGCCTGGAACTGAGTACAACATGACATCGCAGACACATGCTCATTTGCCCCGGCCGGTCTACAAAGAGCCTCCCGCGCACGCGCCCAACGCCGCGCTCCTGATCGACTTCGACAATGTGACGATGGGGATCCGCTCCGACCTCCAGACGGAGCTGAAGCGCTTGCTCTCGTCGGACCTCATCAAGGGAAAGGTGGCGGTGCAGCGCGCCTACGCCGACTGGCGGCGCTATCCGCAATACGTCGCGCCCCTCTCGGCCTCCTCGATCGATCTGATCTGGGCGCCCGCGGCCGGCGCCACCAAGAAGAACGCGACGGACATTCGCTTGGCGGTCGACGCGCTGGAGCTGGTGTTCACCCGGCCGGAGATCGGGACGTTCATCCTTCTCTCCGGGGACTCGGACTTCTCCTCGCTCGTCGTGAAGCTCAAAGAATACGGCAAGTACGTGATCGGGGTCGGGATCCGGGAGTCGTCCAGCGATCTCCTCATCCAGAACTGCGACGAGTACTACTCGTACTCCGAGCTCGCGGGCCTCACCAAGGAGTCCGACGTCGCCTACGAGCGTCGCGACCCGTGGGAGCTCGTGGTGGAGGCGGTGAAGCAGATGACCGCTCACAACGACGTGATGCGCTCCGACCGGCTGAAGCAAGTGATGCAAGAGATCGATCCGAGCTTCAACGAGAAAGACCTCGGCTACTCGCGCTTCAGCAAGTTCGTAGTGGAGGCCGCACGGAAGGGCTTCCTCACGCTCACAAAGCTCGATAACGGCCAGTACGAGATCAGCCTCGGCCCGGAGGTGCATGGCGCCCCCGCGCAGCCGGCGTGGGGGCGAGGTGAGCCGCCGCGCGA
>QHVD01000180.1 GCA_003222235.1 Gemmatimonadota bacterium
TCGACCCCGGCCGCACCGTCGGGGACTTGCTGGTGCTGGCGGCGGCGCTCGCGTACCTGGGCGCGACCCAGCTCCACCGCGTGCTATACGGCGGAGAGCCGGCGTTCTCGCCCGCTCCGGTGCTCGAGACGGTGATCCTCGTGGCGGTGGCGATGGCCCTGAAGCGGATCCCTACGACGCTGGTCGAGCGAATCCGCCAGGCGCGCAGCGTGATGGGCGAAGCGGAGCGGGGGCACCTCGCGGTGCGCGCGCCGGCGGGAGCGTCGGACGAGCTCGGGTTCTTGGAGAAGAGCTTCAACCGCATGCTCGACGAAATGAGCGCGACGATCTCCACGGTGCAGCGCGAGGCGGACGAGGTGGCGGCGTTCGCGGAGCAGCTCGCGGCGTCGACCGAAGAGCTGCACGCGACGTCGGAGACGGTGTCGCTCGCGGCGCAGCAGCTCGCGCAGGACTTGGGGACGCAACGGGGGATGGCGGATGCGGCGCGAGGGGGGAGCGCGGGAGCGGCGGAGCAGGCCGAGAACCTGCGGGCGCGGGCAGAGCTGATGCGGGCGGACGCGGTGCGACTCGTGGAGGCNNCGAGACCGGGTGGCGCGCGCGAGCCAGACGCTGCGGACGGTGGGCGACGAGGTGCGCGCCACGGCGGTCACGGTGGCCGGCCTGTCGGGCATGTCGGAGCGGATCGGCGGGTTCGTCCAAACGATTTCGCGGATCGCCCGCCAGACGCACCTGCTCGCGCTCAACGCGGCGATCGAGGCGGCGCGCGCTGAGGAGCACGGCGAGGGCTTCGCCGTGGTCGCGGACGAAGTCCGGGCGCTCGCCGCCGAAGCGGGCAAGTCGGCGCGAGAGGTGGCGGAGCTCGTCTCCGAGCTACGCGCGGGAATCGACGCTGCAGCCCGGGCGATGCAGTCGGGCGAGGCGAAGGTACGGGACATCGGAGCCGTCGCCGCCGAGGCCGACAGCGCGCTCCAGGAGCTGCACCGGGGGATCGAGTTGGTCGGCGACCTGGTGCACGCCACCGCCGAGGGGTCGCGCAGTCAAGCGCACCGGCTCGCGGAGCTGGCGCAGTCGCTGCAGCACGTCACCACGATCTCGAGCACCTCCTCACAGCGCGCCGACAGCGCGGCGGCGGCGACACGGGCTCAGATCGCCGCGATGGGCGACCTCACGGCGACCTCGCAGCAGCTCGCCCAACTCGCCGAACGACTGCGCGGGAGCATCGCCCGCTTCTCGGTGCTGCGCCGGGAGCACGCCACGCGCGCCGCGGCCGACTGATCACCCCGCCCGGGAGACGCGAGCGGCGTCCGGTCCTTGGTCCCAGATCCCCGCGTTGAGGGGGTGGAACGCGCGCAGGGCCTCCCGGTACGGGGCGACGAGAAGATCGACGTAGCGCTCGAGCGAGACGTCGAATGGAAAGCGGCGCCGGAACTCGCCCGCGGTGACCCCCAGCATGGCTTTCAGGTGTCGCCCGAAGCTCTGGGGGGAGGAGTAGTCCAGCCGGTAGGCGACGTCGGCCACGGACAGCCCCGGGTTGAGAAAGAGGTAGGCCGCGTGGAGCAGGCGCATGCCGGCGAGGTACGTTTTGGGTGAGGGGAGCCCCGCGCGGTAAAAGCGCGACATGAGGGTGCTCGGGCAGACGCGGAGGTGGCGGGCGAGCACGCGCACGGTGGAGAGCACCGGCGCGAGGCGTGCCAGGGCTTCGAAGAAGATGCGCACGTCCGCCGACGCCCCGCCCGTAGCAGGGATGACGCGCGCCAGGATCCGGGCCGCGACGGGCGATGCCGGATGGCCGAGCAAGTCGCGCAGCCGCCGCCACCCACCGGGCTCGGTGCAGTCCACGGCGGTGCGAATGCCGGTCGCCCCGAGCCTCAAGAGCGTCTCGGTCGCCTCGCGGTCGTGGCGCGAAACGAGCGCGACGGCGGGAATCGCCGGGAACTCGCGCACGAAGCGCGCGACCGCGGGGAGCTCGTCGCTCTTGCAGCGGTGCACCGAGATCACGAGGGCGTCGACGCGCCGGCGCCGCGCCGCGTGCACGGCGTCGCGGAACGAGCCGGCATGCAGGGTTGTGAAACAGCCGTCACCAGCGGCGTCGACGCGCGGGCGATCGGGGGCCGGGAGAACGGTGCAGATGGTCACCATGCGCGGGAAACCATAGCGTGGCGCAATCAACCTCGGGTCAAGATGCGCCGTCCCCAGCCCCGCAACCGGCGGACCGGAGCCCGGTCGCCTCAACCGCCCGTCAAACCCGCACGGCGCTGGTGGAGCGGCTGCGCCGCCAGGTCGAGATGCTGGAAGGAGTGCGCCACCCGGTCGCGGCGCCGGAGCGCCACCGCGCCGCCCGTGACCATGTCGCCCGCGAGCTCCTGGCGATCGGCCTCGCGGTCGAGCTCGCGCCCTTCACCTTCCGCGGCCGCACCTACCACAACGTGGTCGGGACCTTACCGGGCCACGACCCGCGCCGTCCCGCGCTGCTCGTGGGGGCGCACTTCGATTCCACACCGCACACCCCCGGCGCGGACGACAACGCCAGCGGCGTCGCCGCGCTGATCGAGTGCGCGCGGCTCCTCGCTCCGAACGAGCCCGAGTCCCGCGTCGAGTTCGTCGGGCTCGACCTGGAAGAGCTGCAAACCCTGACGGGCACATACCGTGTCGGGAGCCGGGCTCTGGCGCGCCAGCGGCGCGCGCGTGGCGAGGGCCTCCAGGGCGCCTTGATCCTGGAGATGGTGGGCTACACCGATTCGACGCCCGGCAGCCAGGTCGTCCCCCCGTTCCTCGGCATCGAGGTGCCGCGCACCGGGGACTTCCTCGCTGCCGTGGGCGACACGCGGTCTCGGGCGCTGCTTCAGGGGTTCCTAGCGGGGGCCAAGGCGACCGTCCCCGATCTTCCTGTCGTCGCGTACCGCACGCGGCTGCGGGGGTGGCTGCTCCCCCTCACCCGGCTGTCGGACAACGCGTCGTTCTGGGACGCGCGTTATCCCGCGCTCATGCTGACGGACACGGCGTTTCTGCGAAATCCGCACTATCATCTATGGAGCGACCGGAGTGAGACGCTGGACTTCGAGTTCATGGCGCGGGTCGTCGAGGCGACCGCCGGAGCCGTACTGAGACTTGCCGCTTCCGGGTGATTAGTCAAACGCGGGCTGGCACGCCGCGGCGCGCGCGGCGGGTGGCGCTGGGCCTCGCCGCCCTGGCGCTCGTGCTCGCCGCCGGGGGTGCGCTCTCGTTCCGCCACTTCCTCGCGCGCACCAGGAGCGATCCCGGATTCACCTACCGCGACCGGGCCACGTTCGAGAAGCTTCTCAGGCGAGCGCGCGATGCGCAGGGACGCGGCGACGGCGCGACCGCGGTCGCGGTGTACCGTTTCATCGTCGCGGTCGGGGCACACGGGGACTCAACGCTCGAGCCGTATGTGGCGGCGGCGCGCGCGGAGCTCGAGCGGCTCACCCCAGGATCTCCTGGTACACCTGCAAATCCTCCGCGCTGAAGCACACGAATCGCACCAGCTCCACCGTCGTCGGCTTCGCCAGCTCCCCCCGCACGGTCTCGACTGCGGTCCGCGCCGCCTGCTCCATCGGGTAGCGATAGGCCCCCGTGCTGATGGAGGGAAACGCGATCGAGCGGACCGCATGCTGCGTCGCGAGCCGGAGCGCATTGACGTAGCATCCGCGCAGCAGTTCCGCCTCCCGCCGCCTTCCACCGCTCCAGACCGGTCCCACGGTGTGGATCACGTATTTGGCGGCGAGCCGGTAGCCCTTGGTGATCTTTGCCTCGCCGGTCGGGCAACCGCCGAGCGTGCGGCACTCCTCGAGCAGCTCGGAGCCCGCAGCGCGGTGAATCGCGCCGTCCACGCCGCCACCACCGAGCAGCGTCGTATTGGCCGCGTTGACGATCGCGTCCACTAGCTGCTGGGTGATGTCCCCTCGGACGGCTTCGAGTTTGGTCACGGGCGATAGAGCGGTCTGAGGCAGAGGTCCATGGGGCTGATGTGCTCCGGTGGCCGGCTGCTATGGCCCCCTGCCGCCCCGCGGCCTATTGTTACACCGGTCTCCCATCACGTGAATATCGTCTATCTCACGGGCTAGACGCGGATGTCCTCCCACGACTTGATCGAGCGGGTCCGCAAGGCGTTGGGCGACCGCTACACCGTCATCACGGCGGTGGGCCGGGGCGGGAACGCCTCCATCTTCGGCGCCTACGACCAGAGCGGGCAGAAGGTCGCGATCAAGGTCCTGCACCCGGAGCTCACCGTCTCGGTCGCGGCCGACCGCTTCCTGCGGGAGATCCGTTACGTCGCGCAGCTGGACCACCCCCACCTCGCGCGCCTGCTCGACACCGGGGAGACCGACTACCTCCTCTGGCTCGTGATGCCCTATGTCCCGGGCGACACGCTGCGCCAGGCGCTGAACCGCGAACGCCGCCTGCCGATCGACCGCGCCGCCCGCATCGCTTGCGAAGTGTTGGACGCGCTGGATCACGCGCACGCGCACGGGATCGCGCACCGCGACATCAAGCCCGACAACATCGTCCTCTCCCCCGAGGGGGCGGTGCTGGTGGACCTGGGGATCGCCCGCGCCATCGCGAGCTCCGGACCCGACCGCGTGACGCGCAGCGGCTTCGTCGTGGGCACCGAGGAGTACATGAGCCCGGAGCAGGCGGGAGGTGACCCGGACGTCGACGGCCGGACGGACCTGTATTCACTCGGCGTCGTGCTGTTCGAGATGCTCGCGGCGCGGCCGCCGTTCTCCTCGGTGAGCCCCGCGGCGGTGCTCGAGATGCAGCAGCACCAGAAGGCGCCCGACGTGCGGAGCCTGCGGCGCGACGTGCCGAAGGCCCTGGCAGCCGTGGCTGCGAAGGCGCTCGCGAAGCGGCGCCCCGACCGGTGGCAGACCGCCGCCGAGATGCGCGAGGCGCTGCTGCCGTTCGCGGTGGGGGGCGGGGGATGAAGCGGGGGGTAGCGCTGCTGCTCCTCGCCGCCTGTCAACCCCAGGCACGGCGCCTCCTGTTGCTCGACCTGACGCTGTCGGATCCCGTGGTGCTGAACGGCACTGCCCAGCCGTGGCGCGAGGCCGGCTACACCGTGGAGCACCGGCGGTTCTATCCGCACCTGACCTGGAGCGACGTGGAACGCTACCGCGCGGTGGTGGTGTTGTGCGGGCGTGAGCCCGAGGCGCCGTCCGACGCGCTTACCCTCGGCGACGTCGCGCTCCTCAACGAGTGGGTGTTGCGGGGCGGGGTGGTCATACTGGGCTACGACGGCGACGGCGAGGGGTCCCTCGACCGCTGGATCACCAACAGTTGGCTCGCGTACCAGGGCGCGGGGATCTCCGTCGGCGACCGTCCCCTCGAGGACACCACCATGGGGGCGGGAGGCGCGACCACCGACCCGCGCCCGTGGGTGGGCACGAGCCCGGTCGGCGGCGAGCCGCTCGGGGACGTGTACGATCCATTCCCCCTCGATCACAATCACGCGTTGACCGTCCGCGACAGCGCCCAGGTGCTCGCCGTCGCCAGCCGCCAGGCGTTCGTCCGAACACCGAGGCGGCCGGCGCCCAGCCCGGACGCCCCGGTCGCGGCGGCAGTCCGGACCGGCGGCGGGCTGGTGGTCGTGATCAGCCGCAACGCCCTCGGAGCGCTTGGTCCCCGGGGCCGCGCCGCTACCACCCCCATCCTCGCCCCGGACGCGCTCACCCGCACACACGAGTTTCTCACCGCGCTCGCCCGCTGGACGCTCCGGCCGGCGGAGTGGGCGCACGTGTCCCCTGCGGGCCGCGCGGCGGCGCTCGCGCTGCAACAGGCACCCGCGCCGGTCGAGCCGCAGCCGCCGCGTCTCGCGCCGCCCCTCGTTGCGGCCGTCGTCGAGCTGCCCCTCGCGTCGGATCGCCGGCTCGCGGCCGCCCCGAACGCGCCCGACTGGCTGCGCCAGCAGGGTATCCGCGCCCTGTGGACTCCCCTCTTGCCGACGCGGGCGGGACGGCACGTGACGCGGGCCCCGGCGGCCCTCGACTCCCTCATCAGGTTTCTCGACTCGGGCGGCTTCAACCTGCTCGCGGGCGACGCCGATCCCGAGGGGGCCGATTCCCTGCGAACGCGGTGGGAAGAGCGCCTCGCGGTACGCCACGCGTGGAGCGACGCCATCAACCGGCTGGAGCCGACGAGCGTGGCGTGGATTCCGGTTCTGGACCACGGCGACGTACGGGCCCCCTTGGCCGATTCCTCGCGCGGAGCCCGCGGGGAGGCGCTCGCCGCCCCGTGCGTCTTCGACACGGCCTATTGGGCCGCCACGCTCGCGTCCGGGTATACCGCGCTGGGACGTCTGGCGGCGGATCAGCGCACGCTAGTGATCGCCCTGGGTCTCGACTTCGGGGGAGCGGGCGCTTCGGACCGTGCCTATTCGATGGGCCAAGAGTTCTGCGACGCCGCGTGGCGGCCGACGCTGAAGCGGCTCGGCAAGGGCGGCATCTTCGATGCGGTGCCGGTCGCCGAGCGCTACCGGCTGCTCCGAGAGGCGGGGTTGCTGTCGCTCTACTATCGAACGCTCCAGGACCAGGTCGCCGAGCGTGCCGGCGCGCTGCGCGACCATGTGCTGAGGCAGCGAAAGGACCTCTATTTCGCTTTCCGCTTTCCGCAGCTGCCCGCCGACTGGTTCAGCCTCGGGATGCTCCGTGGCTTCGCGCTTTCCGACCGCCCGCTGCTGCTGTTCACGCCCGAGGCACGGACGCGCGAGGCCCTCGCCCTGTACCGGGCCAGTGGTCTCAACGCGGTGCACGCCGTCGAGCTGTCGCCCGCCCTGTTGCGGAGCCGGGATTGGGCCGGGCTGCACCGCGTGGTGTTCGAGGAGAACGACGGCTTTTGGCTTCGTGGCGAAGCGGTTGGCGCGGCCGGTCGGGGGGGGGGAGGCCCCGGCACGGGAAGACCAGCGAGCGCGCCTGCTTCCGACACGCTGGCCCGGCTGGTCCGGCGGCTCGCGCGCTAGCACGATGCTGAAAGACGTCGTTGAGGGGTTGCGACGGGTGATCGCACGGGCTGAAGCCCGGCCTCGGGTGCAGGTCCGTCCTGAAGGACGGCGGTGCACCAGCGTCCTTCAGGACGCGCTTGAGCCGAGGGCGCCCTTCAGGGCGTCCACTCAATCCACACTTGAGCCTTGCCCCGACCCTTCCAGCGCCGGTACCTTTGGTACCGGGTGGCGGAAGGGTGCGATGGTCGCGGCATGCCAGCTAGATCGGTGCGCCGAGGAAAGTCCGAGCTCCCTAGGGCAGACTGCCAGGTAACGCCTGGGCGCCGCAAGGCGACGGAGAGGGCCACAGAAAACAAACCGCCCTGAAGATCAAGGGTAAGGGTGAAACGGTGGGGTAAGAGCCCACCGCGCGCTTGGCAACAGGCGCGGCACGGCAACCCCCAGTCGGAGCAAGGCCAAGTAAGCAGCGAGACCCGGCCCGGGTCGTTCGAGCTGTGGGTAGGCCGCTTGAGGTGGTTGGCGACAGCCATCCCAGAGAGATGACCATCTACCCGCCTCCGGTGGGTAAACAGAACTCGGCTTATGGCCCTACCGCCCCCGTCTCCGTGGTCCGAGCCCTCCCCCCGCATTGGGAGCAGGTCGCGGACCTGCGGATCCCTCGCACCACCATCATGACGGCTCGCTTGCACGTCACGGCGGCGGTGCTTGCCGCCGCCTGCGCCTCGGGCAAAGCGGGATCGGGAGCGAACGCCGCCCCGACGCCGGGACCTTACGCGCCCACGGCGTCGGAGGCGCCAGCCGTTCAGCCCGCCGCCCCCTCCGGCGGACCGGTGCCCGCGTCGGTTCGCTACGGCCCGAGCGCCGTACGGTACCTCGTCCACCGGCGGCTCCACATCCAACAGGCGTTCAGCGGCCAGCAGCAGGCGCAGGACCTGGGCGCGCAGCTCTTCGTCGCCGCCGCGATCACTGGGCCGGCGGACAGCGTGGGCTATCCCGCCACGTTCCTGGTCGATTCCGTGATCGCCGACTCGGGGACACCCGGTCCCATCGTCGAAAGCCTGGTGCGCGCCCGGCGTCTCGTGTTCAGCGGCCGAGTCGTGCCGCGCGGGGAGTTCCTCAACGCCGTCTCCTCGGACAGCGCGGTGGCGCAGTCGCTCATTCAGATCCTGGGAAACTTTCGTGACTTCCTGCCCCGCATTCCGGCGGACGGGCTCAAGCCCGGTGCCAGCTGGGTCGACACCGTGGAAGCGACCCAGAAGGCGAGTGGCTCCGAGATTTCGCGACGCTCGATCATCCGGGCGACGGCGGCCGCGTGGGAGCAGCACGCCGCCGTCCACAGCTTGCGCCTCGAGGGGACGGCGACCTATCAGCTCGCGGGGGCCGGGCAGAACGCCGGGCAGCCGTTCGAGCTGTCCGGTACCGGGGACGGGACCAGCGTGTCGTTCATCGCGGACGACGGCCGTTACCTCGGCGGGGAGTCGCGGGACTCGGCCAACCTGACGATTCGCTTGCCGGTGCAGGGAGTGGCAATTCCTGTGATCCAGGTGACCCGTACCACCGTGGCGGTGTTGCCGTAGTGGGCATCGGACGGCCGGACCGTCGGACCGTCGGACTGCTCTTGCCGTTCCAACTTCTGCTCTTCGCGACTACGAGCTCGCCCGCCCAAGTCGTTCCCAATCGCACCACGCTTTACCTCCACCCCACCGACGTTACGGGTGCCCGCGCCCTGTGGGTGAACCCCGCGGGCCTGGGCCGCCTGGCGGAGGCGTCGATCCACGCGGACGTCACCGTCGGCGACCCCGGCGCGGCCGGGCGGCTGAGACAACTCACCCTGGGCCTCGGATCCCGCGGGTTTTCTCTCGGTTACCAGCGGGAGCCACGCCGGCCTCGCGGCGGGCGCGGCGGCCACGCTGTATCGGGGCGGGACGTCTGGCAGGACTTGGGACCTCGGTGTGCTCTACCAGGCTGGAGCACGCCTCGCGGTAGGTGGCGTGATCGCGAGCATCGGTCAGCCGGTCGTGCGCGGCGTGCCGCAGCGGGTGACGTTCATCCCCGGGGCGACGCTGCGGTTCGGGGGGTCGGGTGCGGGCGGGGCGCTGTCGGCGCACGGGCGCATCACTCCCGACTCGGTGGCCGAGTACGCGTTCGGGCTGCGCGTCGGGCTGCGCGAGGGAGCCCGCGCGCCGGTGCGGGTCCTGCTGCGGCTGGACACCGATGGCTCGCTGCGGCGCGCCGGCTTGGCGTTCGGCCTGTCGCT
>QHVD01000181.1:0-5165 GCA_003222235.1 Gemmatimonadota bacterium
ATCCGCTCCATCGCCCGTTCATCTCACCGCCGCTTTCGCGATCGCCTCGGTCCGAGCGCCTCGCCGCTTCGGCTATCACTCGCACTTACGCTTCCGCCGGAGGCGTGGGTTTCGCGGGCGGCACATCAATCTCCGGCGGTTCGCGCAGCCCCTTCTGGAACTCCCGCATCGCCTGCCCGAGATTTCCCATCATCTCGGGCAGGCGACCAGGGCCGAACACCAGCAGGACGATGACGAGGACGACGACCAACTCGCCTATGCCCATGCCGAACATGGACGGCGATCATAGAAGCGCATCGCATCAGCCGCAACGTCTCGTCATCCTCTGGCCTGATCGGCTCCGGCAGGACACCGCCCCTTCCACCGAGCCGCCAACGCCGTTGACGGCACGCCGGCTACTACAACGCCGCCAGACCTTGCTTCCCCGGTCCTCCCGCCGAGGTCGAGGCAGACCGCATCCCCGAACGCCTGGGCGAGCGACTGCTGCAAGTTCACCAGAGGGACGTGAGCAGATCGCCTAACCACGCCGAGGCACGAGTCCCCAGGGAGAAGCCCAGGACCGCCCCAATGGCCGTCGCATACGCGTCGTCGAGGGTGCCGACCGCGGTCATCACCGCGGCGGCCACGATGACGCCGGGCAGCAGCGTCGATCCGGACCACGCCACCTTCAATGGCGTGAAGCGCGTGGCGTAGAGGGCACCGGCCAAGCCGCCGAACATGGCCACGCCACCGAGATAGGGCGCCGGGATCAGGTGGACGCTCCGCTCGTTCGGGTGCGCCATCACGCCCGTGTGAATGGCGATCCGGCGGAGCAGGGGGGTCAAGATGAGAGTCGCTACGAGGGCGACGCCGAAAACGACCAGGTACGGCCAGACCTGGCTCAGGCCCTAGCTCTCAGTTCCGGATAAGGCGGGAACTTCGAACAGAGGGCCGCGACCTGTGCGCGCACGTCGGCGGCGATCTCGTCGAAGTTGGGCTCCCGCATCGTCTTCACGACGCGGCCGATGAAGCGGGCGATCTCAGCCATCTCGGATTCCTTCATCCCCTGCGTCGTCACGGCCGGTGTGCCGAAACGCAGCCCGCTGCCGATGAAGGGCTTCTCGGGGTCGAAGGGGACCGTGTTGCGATTGCTCGTGATCCCGGCCTTGTCGAGCGCCAGCTGCGCCGGCTTGCCCTTCACTCCGAACGGGCGCACGTCGGCGAGGAGCAGGTGGGTGTCGGTTCCGCCTGACACCAGGCGGAAACCCTCCTCGATCAACCCGGCGGCCAACGCCTTGGCGTTGCGTACGATCTGGTGTGCGTAGTCCGTAAAGGCGGGCCTCATGGCTTCGGTGAAACACACACCCTTGGCCGCGATCGCATGCATGAACGGCCCGCCCTGGACGCCCGGGATCACCGTCTTGTCGATGACCTCGGCGTATTGCTGGCGGCAGAGGATGAGGGCGCCGCGAGGGCCACGCAAGGACTTGTGCGTCGTCGAGGTGACCACATCGGCAAACGGAACCGGGCTCGGATGGGCACCCCCGGCCACCAGGCCGGCGAAGTGCGCCATGTCGACCATCAGCAGGGCGCCCACCTCGTCGGCGATCTCACGGAAAGCGGCGAAGTCGGGGATGCGAGGGTACGCGGTAGCCCCGGCCACGATCATCTTCGGGCGTGACTCACGCGCCTTCCTCGCAACGTCGTCCATATCGATGATCTCGGTCGCCGGGTCGACCCCGTAGGCGATGAAGCTGTACAGCTGGCCTGAGAAGTTGACGGGCGATCCATGCGTCAAGTGCCCGCCCTGGTCGAGCTGCATCGCCAGGACGCGGTCGCCCGGCTCGAGCAAGGCGAAGTAGACGCACATGTTGGCGATGGCGCCGGCGTGCGGTTGCACGTTGGCGTGCTCGGCCCCGAACAACCGCTTGGCCCGCTCGATGATGACCGGCTCGAGTCTGTCGATCACTTGGTAGCCGCCGTAGTAGCGCCGTCCCGGGTATCCCTCGGCGTACTTCACGGTGAAGACAGAGCCCTGGGCCTCCATGACGGCGAGCGACGGGAAGTTCTCCGACGGGATGAGCTGGACGCACGTCGACAGGCGCTCGAGTTCGGCGTCGCACAGGTCGGCAATCTCAGGGTCGGTAGCGCGGAGTGAGTTGTTCACGGGCGGTCCCCATAGAAGGTTGATGGCGCGGTCCACATACTCGCTGATCTCCTGGCGCGCCGTCACGAATGCATGACGGTCCTTGCCGATCGGGTCGTCGATGTCGAAGTGGGCCTAGGAAACATGAAGACGCCGTGCCCCAGGACGATGCACCCGCAGTGCTCGCAGCGTGGGGCCGAGCTTGTGCGCGGCGCACTCGAAGCTGTCGAACGTATGGGTAAACCCCGCCGCGACCACTTGGAACGCCTTGTCGTAGTCGTTCCCACAGACCCCATGGCTATCGCTCCCTGGCGCGGCCTCCGGCGCTGCCCTCGACCGAAGGTCCCGCCGCTCGTCGGGGCTGACCAGCGTCGCCCGCTTTCCATGCTACCTTCCTCTCTGAACCGGTGCAGTCGGCGGCGGATATTGCGGCAGACCCAGGACTGCCCGCTGGAGATTGACGACTTCCAGAAGCCTGGGAAGACGAGTCAGCGCTACCCGCCCGCTCTCCCCGCTTAGACCCAGCGCGCTCAGATCATACTCCGAACCCTTCGCGAAGTACACCGATTTCTCGCGAATGATCGCCTTCGACAGCTTGGTCACGTCGCCTTGGAATGTTTTCGGCATCTCCGCGAGCCGCCAGCCGTGGCGTGCATGTGCATCCTCGGTTATCTTCAGACCAAAATTGTGGTAAACAACCGGCTTGTAACCTGCCGCCAACAGGATTATCCCCGGGTACCTATCCCTGTACCGGAGCGGGTTCCAATTTCGGGGCCGCACACCTTCAAGCCGGAAATCGCCGTGGGAATCCGTGACAGTCTCGACTGCTGTCTCCAGATACCTCGGTCCGTCCATTGCCACGACCGGCCGTTGATACCAGAGGACCGAGAACAGTGCTCCCTGAATGGGTGCTTGCGTCTCCGCATCGACAACCTGGCCCCAGAAGACCCATTTCTCCGGGTACCACTGCGCACACCCACCTAAAAGAAGGAGGGACACAAGCACTCCCGCGACGTAGGCGACCACCGCAGAAGCCGACAGCACCCTGCTGCCGAGGTCGGGCAACGCAGCCAGTGCGCTCGCTCTGGCTTCGCCGCCGTTACCGCCTCTGCGCGTTGCCGCGGGTTGCCTCCGAACGGGCAGTTGCCCACTACATGCGAAACGCTGCCCGGGCAAGGACTGCCACTACCCCAAAGCACCAGGGCTTGACAGCGAGACGCTACGCCCGGCGGTGTCGTGTGGCGAGATCATCGAGCCGGCAGCACCCCTGGTGAATCCGCTTCATCGCCTCGCTGTCGCTCGTGAAGAGCACGATGGCGCGGTTGTAGACGACGATCTCCACCTCGCCCTGGTCGTGCGCGACCCGTAGTTCGTCGTACTGGATCGGGTCGCCAGCCTCCGGGTCGCCGTCGGCGCCGCCGAGGTCGAGGAGATGGTGATCGAGGAGCGCGAGCGCGTCGGCGGGTAGGTCGGCCGCCTCGAACGTGATCGTTGTAGAGAGCGAGAGCAGGTTTCGCGGCGAACGCGTCACCCTGGACAGCCAGTACCCCGACTACGGCGGGCATCCTGATTACTGGCCGGCGAACGCGGGGCGGAAGTCGGACTAGCTACGACGAGGCGATACGACCGCAATCACCGCGCTACCCTGGAGGATCACGCTGGTCTCAGCGTCGTCGTGCCAGCGCACGCCGTCTCGGATCAACCCACTCGCCACGGAGAGCGCCTCCTCGCACGTAGCGAACGGGCCGTAGTGCATCCCGGGATGCCACTCGTGCATACATGGCTCGGCGCAGCCGCGAGAGCAGGCAGCAAATCGTCGCCACGTCTGCACGCCAAAAATCCCACGTGAGCGCACCCCCGCAAGGACCGTGCCCTGGCTCCGCCGGGTGCGTGCTACGACGCTAGCCAGCCGAGAAGCTGCGAAGCCGGCGGCGGCGAGCGGGACGGGAAGGGGCGGACGCGGATACCGTTTCGACACGCGCCTGTGCCAGGTTGGGCATGTTATGCGCCAGCATGGGCGTGTCGTCGCATCGCGCAGCCTTCGAGGCGCGCCGGCCACTCCTTCGCCTCCTCGGCGTAGTAGGCGCGCAGCTCCGGGTAGAAGTCCGAAGAGACGGTCACGAACTCGACCAGGTGCTCGGGATCGCCGCCGTCGTTGTAGTTGTTGTAGTTCCCGGTACGCGCTCGTGAGCCCTCGCGCATCAGCACCGAGGTGGCCGGTGGCGCTGTCGATCAAGCCGTTCAGTTCGCCCATGGACACCGGCTGCGTGGATGTCTTCGGCTTGAACCGAAAGCGCGTCCCGTACTCGTCCTCGACGTCAAAGGCCCGCGCGCCGTAGTGGTGGTCTGTGCGCGCGTCGTGGATGTGGGGAGGAGCCGGTCACCACGGTGCAGCCGGTTCCAGTGGCAGGGACGATCGCCACCGCATTGGTGTCGAATACGTGGTTGGCGGTCAGCCCGACGGCGGCCGTCGTTGCCGCTGTACTCATCAGCTTGAAGGTCACCTTGGCGACACTGACGACGCCCTTCGGCGAATCGAGACTGGCGCTCTGCAAGGCGGAAACGTTCGTCGTGCCCGGAGTCGCGGTGCTCGTCGTGGGCGGCCTAGAGAACTCAGCCGTGCTCCCACCGGCAACCGAGGCGATCGTCACGACCCTCGGATCGAAAGTGATCGTGAGCGAGTATGCTCCCAGCGGGGTCGTGCTGACATCGACTGTCAGCTCGGCCGTGAATTGCTGCCCTGCTCGCACCACCCTGGGACAGCTCAACGTTGCCTGGGCGGCGTAACTCGTCGTCGCAGTGACTACTGCGCCGAGGACTGCCATACCGGCCGCCGCTGTCAAGAGACCGCGCATTTCATGCCTCCTTTTGATCGTGCCGCCATGCGCGGCAGAGGGCGGATCACCGTTCCTTTCATGGGCATACAAACGGCTTGCACGTGAAGAGGCAGCTGATGACCCCCACGTCGCACTGGGCCATCTTCAGTGCGTCCCCGATGTTGCACGCACCATCGCTATTGACGTCGCAGACCTCAGGGTGA
>QHVD01000181.1:5310-9878 GCA_003222235.1 Gemmatimonadota bacterium
TCGAGGTGGTGCTCGTCGCGGTAGTCGTTGTCGGCGGCTGAGTCGTTGTCGTGGTGCTGCTGGTCGTGGTCGTGGGCGCCTGAGTCGTGCTCGTCGTCGTGGTGCTCGTCGAGGTAGTCGTCGTGCCGGAAGTGGAGGCGCCCCGCACGGCCCGAACGGAGGCGGTGCCACTCTTGCCGCCGCTCAGACTGAACGCATCCACGTTGGCGAACAGGAAGCCGACGAACCACGCACTCGACGGCCCGGAGACGCTGGTCGTGGACGACCAGTAGTTCCCGGAGACGGTGCAGCTGCACGTGGTCGCCTGGCAGGCCGGCGAGCAGTTGTTGTTGAAGGCCGAAGCGACCGCCGGGTTGGTGGTCTGGTAGTCCAGGATGCTCTGCAGCTCCCGCACGTTCGGCAGCCGCCAATCGGTACGGCCCGCGAAGCTCATCGCGTTGA
This sequence comes from Gemmatimonadota bacterium, assembly GCA_003222235.1. GTDB lineage: Bacteria > Gemmatimonadota > Gemmatimonadetes > Gemmatimonadales > GWC2-71-9 > AG12. The sequence continues at coordinate 5,752 of QHVD01000181.1, forward strand.
GCGTCGCCACGTGTGCCGTGAACGCGTTGGCCCACGTGTACAGATTGTCCTTGTCGTGGACCGTTCCGTCGTCCGAGAGCTTCTCCCACACGAGCCCGGTGTTCACGTCCGTGACCGTCCCGTCCCCGTTGTCAACATACGCGAGCGGGGCGCCCTCCCGGAGCTCGCCGTCCTGGCCGGTGCCGGCACACGCGACGACGCTCCCACTGCTGTCCCAGCACGTCATCTGCCCGGTCGCCGGCAGCTGGCAGGCGGTGGCGCCGCCCCGCACGGCCCGCACGGGGCCGGTGCCGCTCTTGCTGCCCGTGGCCACGAGGCCGTCCTGGAAGTCGACGAACCACGCGTTCGAGGGGCCGTCGGCCTCGGACGTGGACGACCAGACGTCACCGGAGAACGTGCAACTGCACGTCGTCACGTGGCAGCCCGACGAGCAGTTGTTGTCGAAGGCCGGGGACACCGAGGGGAGGATGTTCTGGTAGTTCGCGATGCTCAGCAGCTCCCGCACGTTGGGCAAGCGCCAATCGTTGTGGCCCGCGAAGTTCGTGCTGTTGAGCGTCGCCACGTGGCCCGTGAACGCGTTGGCCCACGTGTACAGATTGTCCTTGTCGTGGACGGTCCCATCGTTCGAGAGCTTCTCCCACACGAGACCGGTGTTCACGTCTGTGACCGTCCCGTCCCCATTATCGTTGCTAGGCCAGTTCGCGCTCGTCCGTCAAGGGAGAAACAGCACCCGACGCTGCGGCATGGCGTAATGCAAATGCCCAGTCGCAATGCTGGTCACTCAACGCGAGGGTCGCCTACATCAAGCAGGGCGTTGCCCTGGTGAAATTCCCTATCCCACGCATCGATGAGTAGTTTGAGCCTTTCTACCACACGGCGAGCGGCAGCGGCGAGGAGTCGGAAGCCACTTGGCGCGACGACTCCCGACTCCTTACTTCGTCTCCTTCAGCTTCAGCATAAACGTCCCCGTCTTCATCCCGCGCTTCGTCGGGCACTGGACCGTGCCGGTCAGCGTGGGCGGCAGAACGGAATAGCCGGTGCCAGGCTCGACCGGCCCTTCGGCCGCGAACGCGCAGCAGTCCTTGCCGGTAGCCGGATAACTCCCCGGATCATACACCACGCGACAGAGTTCGGCATGGATCGGCCCGTTCGTGTCCCAGCCGACGAGGTCCCACGGAAGGCCCCTCGGTGCGAGAAGTGTCGAACGCGGCAAGGACCAGAGATGGAGACGTAGACCGGGCGATTCGGAGGAGGCGGGTCCTCGTACCCCATGGCGAAACAGCGGACCGCGCGAGAGGGCGAGTGCCCCGGCCTTCGACCGCTGCACCCCACCGTCACGGGGCAGGACCCACGCGAGCGCGTCACGCCCGGCCTCCGTGACGGACCTCCCCAAGGTCGCCGCCGCGCCGACCGCGACGTAGGCGACCACCGCAGACGCCGAGAGCACCGAGTGCCGAAGTCGGGGAACGAGGCCAGCGCGTTCCATCTCACCTCGCCGCCCGCTGCCTCAGCGCGTTACCGTGGGGCACCTCCGAACGGTCCGCCTGCACCTCGAACGCACGTTTGTAGGCGGGGGCTGAGCCCATACTCGACCCCATAGCGATCCGTAGGCGCGCCTCATGGGAACGTGACGAACAAGTCCGCCAAGTCCGTGGCGTTGGCGGCGTCATGCAGCAACGGGTTCACACCGAAGATTTCCTCGACCGTCCGCAGCGTCGAACTGTGCGTGTAGTGAATGCGGTTGGAGTACCCACCGCCCTTCACCACCGGCGACAGTACGATCATCCCGATAGGGCCATCGCCGGTTTCGGCCTCATCCCAGGTGATGAAGAGCACGCCCTTGGCGGTGTAGGCCTGGGAGGCGAGAATCTTGGGCACCTGGGTCGATAACCAGGCGTCCCCCTGCTTCACTTCATCGTTGAATGGCGCGCAGGAGTCGTGCATGTCATGACAAACGTTCGGCGTGATGAAATTGTACCGTGCCACCGTGTTGTTGCTGAGGTCTGTCGCCAATTCTGCGTAAGGGCGCACATGCACGATACAGTACGCGTCAGCGGGGTTGTTGGACCCCGTCACGTCGTCGAAGAACACGAAGGGATCGTGTTTGACTACATATGAGCCGTAATCGGTCAACGGGCAGTCGGTGCCGCTGATGCCCTCCTGGTAGGCCCGCCACGAGAGCCCGGCCGCCTCGAGCAGGCTGACGAGGTGGTGGCTGGTGCTCTGGTGGTTGCTCGACGGGTCGTCGTCGTTGAGGATTCCGAAGTTCGTCCCGGCCTCGAGCCAGAGGTAGTTGGGCTCACTTGGGTGGTTGCCGGGAGGATTGTAGTATTGCTTGGCGTACGAGGCCATCGGCAGCAGGGTGCTGTTGATGTACGGGGCTGAAGCATTCCCCTGGATACTTGACCAGTTGTGGTTCTCCATGAGGATGACGAACACCGTTGTGCTCCTCGTCGTGGCGAGCGTGGTAGTAGTTGTTGTCATTCGTCCGCAGTCGGGTGGGGTCGGGCTCGTGGCGGCCTTGCACGCTTTCCCGTTGGCCTTCTTTTCGTGCCTGCATGCCTTCCTGCAGGCCTTGCCCGCGCGGCGCCTGCGGCAAGCAGATTTGCACGCCTTGAACTCAGTCGCGATCAGCTGCTTGCAGTCCTTGCCGCACTTGGCGAGAGCTGGTGAGCCTACGAGGCCGGCCGCGATGAGGGCCGTGGTGAGTAAACAGGCAAGAGCAAGGAGATTCCGGGTGATGGGGCGCATCGGACCTCTCTCTTCGACCCATCCCCCCGGCGGGGTCGGTTACACGTGGCGTGGTTTGCTACCGCACTTGGAGATCGAACGTCAAGAAGATATGCCCCGGCCCCTGGGTAGCGCACTCGTCGTACTGGATCGGGTCGCCAGCCTCCGGGTCGCCGTCGGCGCCGCCGAGGTCGAGGAGATGGTGATCGAGGAGCGCGAGCGCGTCCTCGGGGAGGCCGGGCGCGTCGATGGTGATCGCGGGAAGGCGCTCCGCCTCCTCAAGGCGCTGGACGCACCCCCTTCGGTAGGAGACCCGAGCGATCCGCGCCGCTAGCCGATCCTCGGCGTCACGGCTCTACGGCGAACAGCCGCCACTCGTCAGGGATGCCCTTGAGAGCGTGCGGCCCGCGCTCGGCAAACCTGAGACCCGATCCAGCAACCAAATCCTTGACGGTGCTCGACACGAGCACCTCGCCCGGCCCGGCCAAGGCCGCGACGCGGGCCGCCGTATGCACCGCGATGCCGGCGACGTTCTCGCCCACGTATTCGACCTCCCCCGTGTGCAACCCGGCGCGCACTTCGACTCCCAGCCGCAGCACCGCCTGCGCGACGGCACCCGCGCACCGGACGGCCCGGGCAGGACCATCGAAGGTCGCAAGGAACCCGTCGCCGGTCGTGCTGATCTCTCGGCCCCGAAACCGTTTTAGTTCGCGCCTCACGATCTCGTGATGCCTGTCGAGGAGGTCCCGCCAACCGGCGTCACCGAGTGCGGCAGCGCGCTCGGTCGAGCCCACGATGTCCGTGAACAGCACGGTAGCCAGGACGCGGTCCGATTCCGGCGCAGAGCGGGCGCCTGGGAGAAACTCCTCGATCTCTCCAAGCATGGTCTCGGTGTCGCCCACGTGGGAGAGATTATCCTCCCCCCGGAGTTCGACGTACTTCGCCGCTGGGATGTGCCCGGCCAGGTAGCGGCCGTGCCCCACCCGGACGTGACGATCTCCGCTCCGGTGGAGGACGAGGGTCGGCACGCGAATGGCCGGAAGGACGTGGCGCACGAAGATATCGAACATCGTCGCGTACATCGCCGCCGTTTCCCCCGGTCCCATGGCCAGCCGCTCGTAGCGGGGAGACCACCGCCGGACCCGTTCGTCGTGCGTGAGGCTGGGCGCCATGAGGTCAGTCCTTGGAACGCGGAAAGTCCGGGTCGGGCCAGCTCGCGCCCGGCGCCGGGGTCGGCGCACGGTAGAGCCCGGTACGCACCGGTACTCCGAGGCCCTCCCCGACCGCACGAATCGTTTCGGGGCAGAAGCCGTAGGCACGGATGCGTGCGATTCGCCCGTCCTGTTCCTCGAAACGGAAGACGACCTCCAGGGCCTCGCTCCCCCAGCGTGTCGAGA
>QHVD01000182.1:0-6509 GCA_003222235.1 Gemmatimonadota bacterium
GGACGACCTGTACCGCAAGCGGTACCTCAAGGAGGCGGTGGATCAGTGCGTGGCCCAGCTGCCCACCCACCACCGCACCGTGTTCGTGCTGCGGGAGCTGGAAGGGAAGAGCTACGCTGAGATCGCCGACATCACGGGGTGCAACCTGGGGACGGTCAAGAGCCGCCTCAACCGGGCGCGCAACAGCTTCGCCCAACTGATCGAGCCGTTGCTGGAGTAGGGGGCTGTAAACCCCCCGCCCCCCTCCCCCCCCCACCCAAGGTGTCGCGTGCTAGGTGTTGGGTGTCAGGGCGGTGCCAAGATCGGGCACTCCTACACCTGACACCTGACACCCGACACCTTGAGTAGGGGTGGGCGGGGAAGCGGAACCCCACCCGTTCCGTACGGTAGTACTTAGCCATCCATGCGCTGCCATGAGTTCCTCGAGCGTTACACGGATTTCCGGGACGGGCTGATCACCGCGCCGTGTGACTTGCGGCGCTTCGAGCGTCATCTCGCGCGGTGTCCGGTCTGCCGCAGGTATGACAGGGCCTTGCGGCAGGGCGTGCTTGCCCTGCAGGCGGCGGCGCTGATCGAGCCGTCACCGGACTTCCGCCGCCGTCTCGAGGCGCGGCTCCGGCAAGAGCGCCGCCGTGGCCGGGGGAGCCCGCAGGTCCCGGTCCGCGCCGGGGTGGCGGGGGTGGCGGCGGCGCTCTTCGTGGCGGCGGCGCTCGCGCTCGTCGCCCTCGAGGGAGTGAGCCGGCCCGAGGAGGCGCGCGCGCCCACCCTCCCTCCGGTACCCTTCCCCAAGCCGGTGGCGCACGCGAGCGTGCCCTTCGTCTCGTTCCAGGATCCGCGCACGAGCGTTGTCGCGGGAAACCCGAATCCCTACGGCACCGCGCTAGTCGAGCCCGCCACCGCCGGGCGCTGAGCCTTCCTCCGATACGGACTGCCCCGACCTTTATCCGAGCCCCGGTGCGCGGTAACTTCCGCCGCGTATGGGGGCTCTCTCCTATGACGCCCTGCTCCGGAGCCTCAAGCCGGGCGCGACACCCGATCCCGTCTACTACTTCCACGGCGACGAAGACGTCCTGAAGGACGAGGCGGTCCGTGCGCTCGTCGAGCTCGTCGTAGACCCCTCCGCGCGCGACTTCAACCTCGACCGACGCAGCGCGGCCGATCTCGACCCCGGCGCGTTCCATAGCCTGGTCAACACGCCACCCATGCTCGCCCCGAGGCGTGTGGTGGTGCTGCGCGGCCTCGAGGACCTCAAGAAGACGTCCAAGGCTCGTCAGGAAGTGCTCCGCTACCTCGCCGCGCCGAGCCCGACGACCCTGCTGGTGCTGGTCCAGGGAGCGGGCACACCGCCCGATCCGGAGCTCGCGCGCGGAGCGACTACGGTCGCGGTGGAGCCGCTGCCGCCGGCCCGCGTGCTGAAGTGGATGGCGCACCAGGCACGCCAGTTGAGGCTGCGGCTCGAGCCGGATGCCGCCGAGCTACTCGCCGCGGCGGTCGGCAACGACCTGGGCGCGCTGGCGCAAGAGCTCGGAAAGCTCTCGGCCCTCGCAATCGGCCGCTCCGCGACCCGGGACGATGTCGCGGCGCTCGTGGGCGTGCGGCAGGGGGAGACGCTCCAGGACTTTGTGGACGCGGCGCTCGAGCGCCGCGCGGCGGCTGCGGCGCGACTTGTCGAGCCGGTGCTGGAGCAGGCGGGGATGACCGGGGTTCGCATGGTGACGGCGCTCGGCACCGCAGTCCTCGGCACCGCTCTGGCGCGTGCGGAGCTCGATCGCGGGACCACGAGCCCCCGCCTCGAGTCCGTCGTCCTGAGCGCGGTGCGCGCCGCGCGTCCTTGGGGCGTGGGGAACTGGCAGGATACCGCCTCTCGCTGGGCCCGGTGGGCCACCCTGTGGAGCGCTGCCGAGCTGCGCGGCGCGCTGCGGCTCGCACTCACGGCCGATCGCGCGCTCAAATCGAGCACGGTGACCGACGAGCGGGGGATTCTCATGCAACTCGTGCTGGCCTGGGGAGTGCCGGCAAGGGAGGCCGCATGAGGAGCAGACGGGCGGATGGGCGGACGGACGGACGGATGCTCGCGCTAGTGGTCATCCTGCTCTCCGCCAGTCCGCCCGTCCGCCTGTCCGCCCAGGTCGACTCCGTCCGCGCGGCCGCGCTGCGCGTCGCGCAGACCCGACCCGACTCGGCCCGGGCGATGATCCGACGCCTCCTCACGAACCTTTCCCCCCAGGACTCCCTCTACCCGGGTGTGCTGTTCACGGCCGGCCGGATCGCCGCGGACGCGAGCCAATCCGCCACCAACCTGCAGCGCGTGATCGTCGAGTACGGCCGGTCCGTCTGGGCCGACTCGGCGCTCGTCCTGCTCACCCAGCTCTACTTCGCGCAGGGGGACCCTGCAGCAGCGGCGCAAGCGGCGGAGCGACTGCTGCGGGACTACCCCGACTCGCCTCTGAAGGCGCGCGCCGCGTTCTGGGGCGCCCGGGCGTATTTCGATCTGAAGGACGAATCCCGAGCCTGTGCGCTGATTCGCGAGGCGCTGGACGGCAGCGGTGCCGACGTCGAATTCAAGAACCAGGTGAGCTTCTACGTCCCGCGCTGCACCGCCGGCGCCACCGCCGTGCCGGCGGCACCCAGCGCCGACAGCCAGGCGAAACCGACCGCGACGGGTTATGCCGTGCAGGTGCTCGCCGTGAAGAGCGCGGCGCAGGTGGACGAGATGTTGACGCGGCTCAAGGTGATGGGGTTCGACGCGCGTGTAGTCCGCGATACGAGCGGGCTATTCAAGGTGCGCGTGGGGCCCTATTCGACGCGCGAGGAGGCGCAGCGGGCCCAGCGGCGTCTCAAGACGCGTCTTGGCGGTCAGCCGTTCGTGGTGGAACAGTTGTGACGCCGCGGGTCGAGACCGACACCCCGCTCATGCAGCAATACCGCGAGATCAAAGCGCGGTACCCCGACACGATCCTGTTTTTCCGGATGGGCGACTTCTACGAGATGTTCGAGGACGATGCGCGCCTCGCCGCCCGAGAGCTTGGCCTCACGCTCACGTCGCGCAACAACGGCGGCGCGGCGGACGTGCCCCTCGCCGGCGTCCCCGTGAAGGCCGCCACCGAATACGTCCGGCGCCTGATTGTCAAAGGGCACCGCGTGGCGATCTGCGAGCAGGTCGAGGATCCGAAGCTCGCGAAGGGCCTGGTGCGTCGCGAGGTGGTGGAGACGGTCACACCGGGCACCGTCCTCACGGACGACTGGCTCGAGAAGAACCGCAACAACTTCCTGGTGGCGGTGGATCCCCGCGGCGTCGCCGCGGGGATCGCCGCCCTCGACCTGACGACCGGCGAGCTCGTGCTCGAGACCGTGCCGCCCGAAGAGCTCGCGACCGCGCTGGCGCGCTACGAGGCGGCCGAAGTCGTGGCGCCGGACGGGTGCGTCGCGGCGCTCCCTGATGGGGCCACCCGGACCGAACGCGAGGTCTGGGAGTTCGACCCCGAGCTCGCCCGCGAGGACCTGGCGCGCGCGTTCCGGCTGGCTTCGCTCGACGGGCTTGGGGTGGAGCCTGGCGATCGGCCGGCGCTGGGCGCCGCGGGCGCGTTGCTCCGGTACGCGCGCGAACTGAAGCCTGCCGGTCTCCCGCATCTCGCCCGCCCACGCCTGCTCCGCCCGGGCGACGTGCTCGCGCTCGACGAGATGACGCGGCGCAACCTCGAGCTCGTGGAGCCACTCCGGGCGGGAACGTCCGGGGCGACGCTGCTCGAGGTGCTGGACCGCACGATGACGCCGATGGGGGCCCGGTTGCTGCGCCGCTGGTTGCTCGCGCCGCTCGTGGATCCCGCGGCGATCAATGCGCGGCTCGACGCGGTGGGGGTGCTTGTGGCCGACGCGCGCGGGCGCGACCGGGTGCGAGAGGCCCTGGACGGCGTGCGCGACCTGGAGCGGCTCGCGGGCAAGGCAGCGCTGGGGCGCGCGACGCCGCGCGACCTCGGGGCGTTGCGCGACTCCATCCTCCGGCTCCCCGACGCCCGCGCCGCCCTCGACGGTCTGGAGCACCGGGGTCGCGGCGCGCTGCTCGAGCGCGCGGCGGAGCGCTTCGACCTCCTGACGGATTTGGGCGACGAGCTCGCGCGCGCGCTCGTGGAGCGGCCGCCCGTGCAGCTCCCGGAAGGCGATGCGATCCGCCCCGGCTACGACCGCGAGCTCGACGAGCTCCGGAACGCGCGGGACGGCGGCAAGCAATACATCGCCTCCCTCCAGGCGCGCGAGCGGGAGCGCACCGGCATCCCGTCCCTCAAGGTGGGATTCAACAAGGTGTTCGGGTACTACATCGAGGTGACGAACCCGCACAAGACGAGAGTCCCGGACGACTACGAGCGGCGGCAGACGCTCTCCGGCGCCGAGCGGTACGTCACGCCGGAGCTCAAGGAGTATGAGGCGAAGGTGCTCGGGGCCGAGGAGCGCATCGCGGCCCGCGAGGCCGAGCTCGTGGACGCGCTGCGGGGCGCCGTGGCCGAGGTGATCGCCCGGGTGCAGCTGACCGCTACGACCCTGGCGCAGCTCGACGTGTGGAGCGCCCTGGCCGACCTCGCGCACCGCGAGGGCTATGCGCGGCCCGAGGTCAACGCTGGGTTCGCCATCGAGCTCGAGGGGTCCCGCCACCCGGTGGTCGAGCGGATGATGGCGCGCGAGGCGTTCATTCCCAACGACGTGCGGCTCGACGAGGCCGGCCGGGTCATCCTGCTGACCGGGCCGAACATGGCGGGAAAGTCCACGCTGCTCCGGCAGGTGGGGCTGTGCGTGCTGCTCGCGCAGGTGGGGTCATTCGTGCCGGCTCGGCGCGCGCTGATCGGCGCGGTGGACCGGCTGTTCACCCGCGTCGGCGCCTCGGACAACCTGGCGCGCGGCCAGTCCACCTTCATGGTGGAGATGAGCGAAACGAGTGCGATCCTCCACGGGGCGACAGGCCGGAGCCTGGTGCTGCTCGACGAGATCGGCCGCGGGACCTCGACCTACGACGGCGTGGCGATCGCCTGGGCGGTGACCGAGCACCTCCACAACGTGATCGGCTGCAAGACCGTCTTCGCCACGCACTACCACGAGCTGACGCAGCTCACCGAGGAACTCGCCCATGCGCGCAACTGCAACGTCGCCGTGCGCGAGGTCGGAGACGAGATCGTGTTCCTGCACCGGCTCGAACCGGGCGGGGCGGACCGCTCCTACGGCATCCACGTGGCGCGGCTCGCCGGTTTGCCCGCGCCGGTGGTGGGGCGGGCCTGGCAGGTGCTGCAGCTGCTCGAGGCCGGGCACCACGTCGCGCACCAGCCACCGCCCCCCGCCCGGCCCCCCGACGCCGCGCAACTCGGCCTCTTCGGCCAGACGCCCCCCCACCCGGTGATCGCCGAGCTCGACCAACTGGACGTGAACACCTTGTCGCCTCTCGAAGCCCTCAACCGGCTGGCGGCGTGGAAGAAGCAGCTCGGGGAGGGGTCGTGAGCGCCTGGCGCAGTGTGCTCCTGGGCGTGGCGACGCTCGCGCTCGCCGGTTGCGGCCGGTCCGCACCGCCGCCCGAGCAGGCGAGCGCGCCGTCCGATCAGGAGCCGCCGGTGGCGCTCGATCCGGATTCCCCGGTCCAGTATCCGCCGACACTGTACGACCAAAACGTCGAAGGCGACGTGGTGTTGCGAATGTTCGTGGATTCCACGGGGCGGCTCGTCGCCGAGTCGAGCAAGGTGGCCGAGTCGAGCGGCAATGCCGCCCTCGACTCGGCGGCGCTCGCGGGCGCGAAGCGGCTGCACTTCGCGCCCGCGCGGCGGCACGGCCTTCCGGTGGCCACCGCCTTCCTGCAGCCCGTGGAGTTCCGCCGTCGCGGCGTGGGGAGCGGGGGCGGCGGGGGTGGGGCGGGCGTGGCAGGCGGGAGAGGCATCGTCGGCAAGGCAAGGCCGGATACCAGCCGGACCAAGGCCGCCGCCGGACACGACTCTACCGAGAGTCGATACCGGCAGGGCTGCCCGCGACACGAGTCGGCCAAGGCCGGACACGAGCGGAGCGAAGCGCGATACCAGTCGCGCCAAGCCGGACACCAATGCCGCAAAACCTTAGGCCGTACCACAACGTCCTCGAGACCATCGGCTGGACCCCGCTGATCCGCCTGGGCAAGGTGGCGCAGGGAATCCGTACTCCGATCTACGCCAAAGCCGAGTTCTTCAATCCCGGCGGGTCGGTGAAGGACCGGATCGGCATCGCGATGATCGAGGCCGCGGAGCGCGAGGGGCGGTTGAAGCCCGGCGGCCTCATCGTCGAGGCGACGTCGGGGAACACGGGCGTCGGGCTCGCGCTCGCCGCCGCCGTGAAGGGGTATCGGTGCATCTTCACGATGCCGGACAAAATGTCGCAGGAGAAGGCGCGACTGCTGCGGGCGCTCGGCGCCGATGTCATCATCACGCCTACCGCGGTGCCGCCCGACCACCCCGACAACTACATCATGAAGGGCCGGGCGATCGCGGCCGCGCACCCCAACGCCA
>QHVD01000182.1:6529-11667 GCA_003222235.1 Gemmatimonadota bacterium
ACCACACCACCGGCCCGGAGATCTGGGAGCAGACGCAGGGGCACGTGACGCACTTCGTGTGCGCGCCGGGCACGGGCGGCACGGTGAGCGGCGCAGGCCGCTATCTCAAGGAGAGGAATCCGAAGGTCCGCGTGATCGCGGGCGACCCCGTGGGCTCGATCTACACCCACTACGCGAGCACCTGTCAGAAGATCGAAGGGTTTCCCTACAAGGTCGAAGGGATCGGCGGCGACAAGATCCCGACGTCGCTGCACTGGGACGTGATCGATGAATGGGTCACCGTATCCGACAAGGACGCGATGCTCATGACGCGCCGACTCGCGAGGGAGGAGGGTCTGTTCTGCGGCGGTTCGACCGGCGTGAACATCGTCGCAGCGCTCGAGATGGCGCGCCGCGTGGACGACCCGGAGGCGCTGCTCGTGACCGTGTTGTGCGACACCGGAGAGCGCTATCTCTCGAAGGTCTACAACGACGAGTGGTTGCGGGAGAACGAGATCCTGGAGAGCGAGCGGGTGACCGTGGCGCACCTCCTCGTCGCGAAGAACGGCACGGCCGCGCCTCCGCTCGTTTCCGTGGCGCCGAGCGCCACGGTCCGCCAGGCGCTGAACCTGATGAGCACGTACAACGTGTCGCAGCTGCCGGTGCTCGACGGTGGGGACGGCGTGGGCGCCGTCTTCGAGCAAGTGCTGATGACGAAAGCGCTGGAAGACCACTCGCTCCTCGATCAGCCGGTCGAGGCCCTGATGGATCCGCCCTTCCCGGTCGTGGACGCCGATGTCCCGGTAGACCGGCTCAGCGCGTTGCTCTCCCGCGAGACGCCCGCCGCCCTGGTGCGCCGGGAGGGGAAGCTCGCCGGCATCGTGACCCGCTACGATCTGCTGCATCAGCTGGCCGGGATCCACTGATGCGGATCACCGTGCTCACGGGCGGCGCCTCCGCGGAGCGTACGGTCGCCTTCGCCGGCGCCGCCCAGATCGTCGAGGCCCTCCGAGGCCGGGGGCATAAGGTCGAGGTCGTCGACACGGTCACCGGGCTGCTCTCGCCGGGCGATGAGCGGCAGCTCCTGACGGGCGCGGTGGGGCGGGAGCCCCCGTCGGTCGCCGAGCTGGACGCACGGGAGCGGGAGTTCCTTTCCAACGGGTTGTCGAAGCTGGACGCGGTGAAGGGCGCGGATGTCCTTTTGCTGTGCCTCCACGCCGGGAGAGGCGAGGGCGGGACGCTCCAGGCGATCCTCGATGTGATCGGCGCGCCGTACACCGGGAGTGGGGCCATGGCGAGCGCGCTCGCCATGGACAAGGACCTCTCGAAGCGGTTGTTCCGGGCCGCCGGGGTTCCGGTGCCCGCCTGGTTCATGGCGCCCGTCGCCCCGGAGGACGTGACGACGGCGCTCGGGTGGCCGGCGATCGTGAAGCCCTCGCGGATGGGGTCTTCGGTGGGCATGACCCTCGTGAGGAGCGCAAAGGGGCTCGATCCCGCCGTCGAGCTCGCCCGGCAATACGACAGCGAGGTGATGGTCGAGCAGTTCATCCCCGGGCGGGAGCTGACGGTGGGGGTTCTGGGGGACGTGCCGCTCCCGGTCGGGGAGATCGTCCCCAAGCACGAGCTGTTCGACTACGAGTGCAAGTACACGCCGGGGATGTCGGAGGAGATCTTTCCGGCGAAGCTGGACACCAAGCTGGCCCGCCAGCTCCAGGAGCTGGCGCTCGCGGCGCACCGGGCACTGAAGCTCGGCGGCTACTCACGAGTCGACTTCCGGTTGAGTCCGGACGGAGACATCTTTTGCCTGGAGGCGAACACGCTCCCCGGCATGACGCGGACCAGCCTCCTCCCCCAGGCCGCCCGGGCTGCGGGGGTCGAGTTCCCGGAGCTGTGCGAGCGCATCTGCCGCCTGGCGGGGAACTCCGGGAGCAGGCGTGGGGGTAACATTTGATGGGCCCGCAGCGGATGTTCGGGATGACCCCCTGGGTGCGACGGCTGATCGTCGCGAATCTCGTCGTCTTTCTCCTCCAGATGACGATCTTCGTCGGCCCGCGCTTCGAAACCGCGCTCGGGTTCGCCCCGCTGCTCGCGCTCGAGCGGCCCTGGACGTTCGTCACCTACATGTTCATCCACGCCGGGCCGCTGCACCTGGCTTTCAACCTGCTCGCCCTGTTCGTGTTCGGAGGCCCCGTGGAGGAGCGGATGGGCGGGCGCCAGTTCCTCACGTACTACCTGCTGTGTGGGTTGGGCGGCGCCGCGCTGTCGTTCCTGCTGATGCAGTTCCGGCCGGTGGAGCTGGTCATCGGCGCCTCGGCCGCCGTGTACGGCGTGATGCTCGCGTTCGCCTGGGCCTGGCCCAACCAGCCCATCTACGTGTTCCCGTTCCCGGAGCCGATCGCGGCGAAGTGGCTGGTGACCTTCGCGGTGGGGATCTCGCTCGTGCTCGCCCTCATCCCCACGAGCGACAAGGTCGCCCACCTCGCGCACCTGGGCGGGTTCGCCGCCGGGTTCCTGTATCTCAAGGCCGCGGACCTGCGCGTGGCGCGGGCGGAGCGGCATCTGCGGCGCGCCTCCGAGCCGAGCGTCCTGGTTCATCCGGCGGCGGGGCGCGCGGCGCGCGGGGGCGAAGGGAGCATCAAGACGCGGCGCCCGCCGGACCGCAACCCGGCGCAGGCCGAGATCGATCGCGTGCTCGACAAGATCTCGGCGCGGGGCATCGAGAGTCTCACGCCGGCCGAGCGGCGGTTCCTGACGGAGATGAGCAGGAAGATGCGCGACAGGGCCTGACCGCCCCCGGCGACACCGCCGCAGGCCGACGCTTGTCTCCCGGACCCGCGTTTCCCAAATTGGGTCCCACCGCTCCATGCTCGTCAATCTCGTGCCGGAGTTCCTCGCGGTTCTGGCCGCGCCCGATCGGGGAGCGGCTTATCACGAGTATTTCGAGCGGCACAAGCCGGTCCTCACGAGCTACTGGCACAACTACGTGCTCGAGCCCGAGTCGCCGCACGCCGGGCAGGTGATCGCGGCGGCGCTCGGGGCCGGGCGCACCGACCTGCAGCGCCTGCTCGAGGACGTGGACGTCATCGCGCTCGCGGACGACGCGCTGCGTCGCGCGCTGGAGCGGTTCGAGGCCGACTGCGCGGTGGATCTCTACCTCATGGTCGGCGTCGGCGCCGCGAACGCGGGCGAGCTCGTGGTGGACGGCCGCGGCGTCGCGTTCGTGTGTCTCGAGCATTTCACCGGCCGGGCGAACGCCCAGACGTCCGGGTTGGGGCTCGCGCCACACCTGCTCCCGCTCTGGATCGCGCACGAAGTCGCGCACGCGGTCCGCTACACCTCGCCGACAAGCCGCGCCGAGCTGCGGCGCCTGATAACGGACCTGGGCGGCCGTTACGACTACTGGGACACGGGCAGTCGGGCGACGCTGCGCGAGCTGCTCGTGAACGAGGGCGCGGCCGTGGCGGCGGCGCAGGCGGCGGCGCCCGGCTTCGAGCCGTGGCAGTACCTCGGCTACACGCGGCGTCAGTACCGCCGGACCCGCGAGCTCGACGCCTTCCTCCGGCGCGTCGCGGCACCCGTCCTCGACGAGACCGGCCTCGGGCTGCGGCTGCGGTTTCTCTCCGGGGGCCTCACGCCTGCGGCGCGGCTCATGGGCGGCAAGGTCCTCCCCGAACGCTCCGGTTATTACCTTGGCTCGCGACTCGTCGAGACCTACGTTGCCGAGCACGGCGTCGCCTCCACGCTGCGGGCGGCGGCGGACGAGTTCCGACGGGCCGACGACCGCGCGCTCGGCATCCAGACCGCATGAGTCCGCGCGCCCCGCTCGAGCGGCGCAAGAACCGGCCGCTGCGCGAAGTGCTGGACGATCTGATCGCGCACGCGCGCGACACCGCCCGGCGGTCGAAGGAGATGACACCGGCCGAGCTGGACTACGCGCAGCAGCGCCTCGAGTGGCTCGCGGACGAAGTGTGGCGCCTCGCGGCGGGGGGCGGGGGCGACGCGGGGTAGCCCCTCGAAAAGTTCCATTTGGCGGCCTCCGCGCGGGCTTGACACTCCGGGGGGCGGCGGGCAGGTTAGCTCCGCATCGATACGGTTCGCTAAGAGCTACCCGCAGAGGCGGGACCGCGTGGCTTGTCCTGCACCCTCAAGCCACGCCGCTCCGAATACCGCATTCGTGACCGCCAGCAGTCGAATTCGTGGACCACATCCGGATCGGGAGGTTAGGTATGCCAGCGGATTTCTTCATCGGCGAATCACTGATAGGCGACGGAAATGAAGTCGCCCACATCGACCTGATCATCGGGTCGAAGCAGGGCCATGCCGGAGCGGCATTCACGCACGCTCTGTCGACCAACACCGACGGCTTCACGCACCTCCTCGCCGTCGTCGCGCCCAACCTGCCGGCAAAGCCGGACACGCTCCTCTTCAACAAGGTCACGATCAAGAACGCGACCCAGGCGGTGCAGATGTTCGGCCCGGCGCAGGCGGCGGTGGCCCGCGCGGTCGTGGACTGCGTCTCCTCGGGCGTGATCCCGCGGGACCGGGTGGACGATTATTGCATCCTGGTCGGCGTGTTCATCCACTGGGAGGCGAAGAACGAGAAGAAGATCTTCGACTACAACTACCGGGCGACGAAGGAATCGATCGAGCGCGCCCTGAAGAGCCAGCCGAGGGTCGACGCGGTGATCAGCGGCGCGAAGACCGCCACGCACCCGTTCGCGGGCGGGGCCGACAAGAGTTGACGCCCCGGCGGTCGCTGGATGCCAGGGTCGGGGGGCGGTGGTGTAGCCGCCCCTCGACCGTTTTCTAGAGCTTCGATACCCCGGAGCCGGAACCTCGAATGCGCAAGCTCCTGCTGCAGCTCGACAGCTCGCGGCTGCCGAGCGCGTTCGATCAGGTGGTGGCGTACGACGCGGGCGCGGACGTGGTGATGAGCTACGGCGGCGTGACCGAGCCCGACGTCCGCGACCTCATTCACGGCTGCCTGTTCACGCGCGGCCCGAAAGATCTCCACAACACGGCGGTCTGGATCGGCGGGACCAACATGGCGGCGGGCGAGCAGCTGCTCGCCCTGGCCGTGGACTCGATGTTTCCGCCGTTCAAGGTGTCGATCATGCTCGACTCGAACGGATCGAACACCACCGCGGTCGCCGCCGTGG
>QHVD01000183.1 GCA_003222235.1 Gemmatimonadota bacterium
CCATGGGCGCCGCGCACGCGCTGGGCATCATCCACCGCGACGTGAAACCGGACAACATCCTGCTCGAGGGGAGCCGCGGCCGGGTGGTCGTGACCGACTTCGGGATCGCGAAAGCCCTCTCCTCGACCACGGGCCCCGCGACGCTCACCGCGACTGGCGTGGCCATCGGCACGCCCCAGTACATGAGCCCGGAGCAGGCGGCAGGAGATCGCGAGATCGACGGGCGCTCGGATATCTACAGCCTGGGCGTCGTGGCCTACCAGATGCTCACGGGCGAACTGCCGTTCCAGGCGCCGACGGTGCCCGGCCTCTTGATGAAGCACATCACCGAGCGGGCGCCGCTCGTCACGGCGCTGTGTCCCGAGTGCCCCGAGGATCTCGCGGCCTGCGTGGCCCGTTGCCTCGAGAAGGACCCTGACGACCGCTGGCCCACGGCCGATGCGCTGAGACGCGCGCTCGAATCGCGGAGCGCGACGGTCCAGGCGTCTCGACACTCGGGCCCGGCGGCGGCGCGCGGGCCACGGCTTGCGACGCTCCCGGAGCCGCCCCCGTTCCGAGTCCCTCCCGCCCACCGCGGCGCCCCTGGACCACCCGCCGGCCGCCGGTCGAGCCGCCGGCCCCGCGAACCGGCGCAGCTTGCCCCCACGGGCGAGCCCGATATCGTGCGCAAGGCCCGCTCGAGCTTCGTCTCGTGGGCTTCCGTGGCCGGGGGCTGCATGGTGCTCGACGCCGCGACTGGGTCGCATGGATGGTGGCTGTTCGTAGCGGTCCCATGGGCCGCATTCGGTCTCCTCCCCATGTACATGAAACTCTGGAACGCGGGCTACTCGTGGCGTGACGTGCTGCGCCGCCCGGCGGCGGTAGACGCCGTGGAGGCACGCCTCCGCGCGCGGTCGCCGGACCTCCCGCCCGCTCGGGCGGACGAGTTCGGCCGCCAGGCGGCAGCCGTGCAGCAAGCTCGCAGCGATCGCAAGGCGATCCTCCAGATCATGGAGCGTCTCCCCCAGTCCGAGAAGCAATTGCTCCCGGATGTCGCCGCCACGGTGGACGGGTTACTCAAGCGGGCGGAGGAGCTGGCGCAGATGCTGCACTCAATGAGCGCGGAGGTGGATCAGGGCGCGCTGGCCCGACTCGAACAGAAGATCGAGGCGACGAAGCGGCAGCCCGAAGGCCTGGAGCGCGAGCGTCAGCTGGGCCTGCTACAGCGGCAGCGCCAGGCGTTGACCGACTTGGTGACGCGGCGCCAGCTGGTCGAGGATCAGATCGAGTCGTGCGTGCTGGCGATGCAGAACGTGCGGTTCGACCTGCTGCGGCTCAGGTCGGCGGGCGTCGCCGCCGTGCTCGACGACCTCACGCACGCCACCCAGCAGGCGCGCGCCCTGTCGCGCGACGTCGACCACGCGATCGCCGCGGCCGGGGAGATCAGGGAAGCGCTGGGGGAGGCCCCGCCCTCTTAGAAGGCTTCGCCGCGCCGACACCGCTGCAAGAGCGCCGGGCCGTCCTCGCGCGCCATGCCGAACTGCAGCAGCTCCCGCAGCTCGCGCAGCCCCGTCGCACAGTCGCCCGCCCGCAGCGCCGCCAACGCATGCAGGTCGCGCAACGCGGCCCAGCTGGGAAGCCTCTCGACAGCCTCGGCGAGCAGCGACTGCGCCTGGCGCGGCGGGCCGAACTGGGCCAAGCGGGTCATCGCTTCCGTGAGGCCGGGTCGCGGGTATGGATGGCGTAACGTGCCGCGGGCCGCGGCCAGCGCGCCCTGGAGCTGCATGACGGCCTCGGCCCAGCGGCCGTCGCGGGCGGCGACCACCGCGAGATCGGCGCGGGTCTCTGCAGGGTCCGCCCCCACGGCGAGGGCGCGCTCGAGCAGCACGCGGGCTCGATCCGTGTGGTTCCTCCGCAGCGCGAGAACTCCGGTCAACAGCACGGCATCGGGGTCGGGCCTCATCGCGACCAGGGGCGCCAGGGCGGAGTCGGCGAACCCGGACTGGCCCAGGGCGAGGAGCATCCCCGCGGTCTGAACGGTCCAATAGGGATCGTGTGGATCGAGCCGGCGCGCCGCATCGACGTACTTGAGGCCGGTGGGATCCCAGCGGCGCAGAGTGAGCGCTTTTGCGAGCAGGAGACCGGAGCCCAGCCCGGCGCTGTCGGGGCTCCCGCGAAACGAGAGAAGCGAGTCGAGCACGTGTGGCTCGACCGGCATGTCGAGAAATCGGCGGGCGGCGACAAACTCAAGCTGCGGACGGTCGTCCCGGTGAACGACACTCGCCCGGCGTATCAGCCGCGCGGCGCCACTTTCGTCCAACAGCAGCCGCCCGAAGTAGTCACGGGGCGTGTCCACCCTCAAATACTCACGTGCCAGGTCCCGTAACGCCCCGCTCGGCCCGACCAACTGCTCGAGCCAGGCCGGCTCGTACCGGAACGGACGGGTCGCGCCGAGGACCATGAGGTCTCCCGGCCCGCCGAGCCACACCTGCACGTGTGGAAACACGGCCCCCACGTTCCCCACGATGCTCGCGATCACGCCCAGGGGAAGTTGGTACGTCTGCACCCACTGGCAGAACACGCCGTCTTCCGCGAGGCGCGAGCGGACGATCCGGAAGAACTCCGGGGTATACAGGGTCGCCACGCCGGCAAGCCACGGGTTGGACGGCTCGGAGACGATGACGTCGTACTCCGCCCGATCGAGCTGCAGCGCGCTTCGGGCGTCGTCTACGACCACGGACACGGTCGGACGGAACAGCGCCGAGTCGTTGACATGCGCGAAGAAGCGGCTCATCGCGAGGACCGCGGGCTCGATCTCCACCACGCGCACGCGCCGGATCCCCGGGACCGCAGCAACGACGCGCGTGGTGACGCCACTGCCGTATCCGATCACGAGGGCCGACCCGGTGTTCGGCCGCGCCGCCACCGGCGCCAGGCCCAGCATGACCTGCGTGTCCATGTCGGCGTCGTCCGAGGCATCGGATTTCCCATTCACGCGAAGGGTCCGGCCGATGTCGGCTTCCCACACGGAGACGGTGGCGTTGCGACCTTCGTAGAACGCAAGCTGGCGGGCGCCTCGGTGCTCCAGGAACGCACGCCGCGCGGCCGGGGGCAGCGGCTCACGGATGTAGATAGCGGGACCGAGGTCGAGGAGTTGGCTGTCCCACCGGGGACCGAGCACTGCCGTCATCAACCCGGCGCCTGCCAGGAAGCCCGCGCTCAGCACTCGGGGGCGGAGTTGCCGGTGCTCGCCGGCCGCCTCCGAGACTCCCAGCGCGGCGCCGACGGCGAGCACGAGGGTCGCTGCGACGCTCAGCAGCACGCCGAGGCGCAAGGTAGTCTCGGTGCCGTAGGCCGTGACGAGGACGAACCCCGTCAGCGCCGCTCCCGCAATGCTGCCCAGGGTGTTGAGGGCGTACGCGTGCCCGACGTCGGCGCTGCGCGCCTCTCCCTCCCGGGCGACGAGCTCGGTGAGGAGCGGGAAGGTCATCCCCATCCCCACGGCCGGGACCAGCACGACGGCGCCGACGGCGCCGCAGAGCAACGCGAGCCTCGCCGCCGCCCCGAGCTGCTGCGGTTGGAAGACGAGGATGATGTATTCCGGGAGCAGGCTCAAGAAGAAGAACAACAGCGCGGCGCCGGCTGCGGTCACGCCCTGCGCCAGAGCAGCATCCGCCGCGGTGCGGCGCGCCGCCCCGCCCTGTCTCGCCACGAGCGCGCTACCTACCCCGATCCCCAGCAGGAAGACGAGCAGCACGAGGGTGAACGCATAGCTCGACCCCCCGACGAGCATCGCCAGCACTCGAGTCCAGGCGATCTCGTCCAAGAGGGATACAAACGCGGTGATGGTGAGCAATGCGAGGGCAGTGCGACGAAGGGCGGTCGACGAAGGGGCCCCGGGCTTTCGCCCGGGGTCAGGGGCGTGTTGGGAAGCCGGGTGACCCCCGGCCGGAGCCCACTCACCCCGGGCGCCAGCCCCGGGACCCGAGAGGCGGAGCGCAATCGCACCGAGCGCCACGTTCAGCGCGGCGGTCGCCCACAGGCTCGCCCGGATGCCGACGTACTCGATCAAGAAAAAGCCGGCGAGGGCAGTGCCAGCGACGGCGCCGAGCGTGTTGAGCCCGTACAACCGCGCCAGCGACGGCTTCAGCTCCCTGCGCTCCGCGCCCATGAACGCGCGGGTCAGCACCGGCAGCGTCCCACCCATGAGGGTGGTCGGCACAAGCAGCACGACGGCCGCGAGCCCGAAGCGCAAAGCCACACTCGCCCCGCCGGCGAGCTGCCAGGCTCCTGCGGCGCCGACGTAGACCCGGTGGGCGAGGGAAAGCACCAGCGGGGACACGAGGCCGAACAGGCCGATGGCGATCTCGAGCCAGCCATAGAGCGCCGTGGGCCTCGCGTGCCGGTCGGCGCGGCGGCCCCACAGCCAGGCGCCGAGGCCAAGACCTCCCATGTAGGCCGCCACGACCGTCGTCACCGACTGGATGGTGGAGCCGAATGCCTGATAGAGGAGCCGCACCCACAGGAGCTCGTAGATGAGCCCCGTGGCTCCGGAAAGAAAGAAGAGGAGACTGTACGCCCTGGTGGCGCTTGAACGCACCGCCGCGCTCACTCCCGTCCGCGGCGGCAGCGCATCACGAGCCCGGGCCCGTCGTCCCGTTCGATCCCGAACTCGAGCAACACCAGGAACTGTCGCACCGCCTCATCGCAGCGGCCCGCCCGCAAGGCCGCCACTGCGGCGAGCTCGTGCAGCTTCGACCACCCGTCCCGGTTCGCGAGCGCCGCCTGCACGAGGCTGTCCGCCGCGTGCTCCGGGCCCTCCAGCACAAAGCGCGTCAGCGCGTCGCCTAGCCACTCCCGCGGATACGGGTGCCGCAGGGTTCCGCGCACGGCAGCGACTGCCGCCCGCGCGCCCGTTTCGGCTTCCACCCAGCGTTGCTCGTGTGCGGCCACGGCCGCGAGCGCTGCGCGCCCTTCCGCCGTGTCAGCGCCGGCGGCGAGGGCCCCCAGGAGGAGCGATCGGGCGCGGGTGTCCTCCCCGCGCTTCGCAGCGACCAACCCGCTCAAGAGCCACGCGTCGGGATCGCGTCCCGACCTGGCGAGGCGGGCGAGGGCGGAGTCGGCGAACGTCGTGTCCCCGAGGGCGAGCCGGATCGCCGCCACATGCACGGTCCAAAGGGGGTTGCCGGGATCGGCGCGCCGCGCGTCGTCGAGGTAGCGCAGTGCAGCGGGATCGCCGCGCCGCACTGTCAGCGCCTTGGCAAAAAGGAGGGGCGAGACGCCGTCGCGACTCGCGGTCGGGGCCCCACGCCCTCGGTGTCGCGGCTGTCCAAGAAACGCCGCGCTGCCACGAACTCGAGCCGCGGCCGGTCGTCACGGTGGACGACGCCGGGGCGGGCGAGGAGTCCCGCCACACCAGCCTCTCCCAGGAGCAGGTGCCCGAAATACTGCTCCGGCCGATCGACCCCCAAGTACTCGAAACCGAGCTCTCCCAGCGCCCCGTGCGGACCCACGAGCCGCTCGAGCCACGCAGGCTCGTAGACGAAGGGCCTCGCCGACCCGAGCACCATCACGTCGCCGGGCGAGCTGAACCAGATCTGCACGTGTGGGAACACCGCTTTGAGGCTCCGCACGATGCCCGTCACGATGGGAACGGGGAGCTGATAGAGCTGCAC
>QHVD01000602.1 GCA_003222235.1 Gemmatimonadota bacterium
TCCATACTCCTCCACGGTGACGAACAGGACCGCGTCGGCGCCGAGCACCTCACCGATTTTCTTGAGCGATGCCTGATGCATCTCACCGGCACTGGGGAGGCCGTTTTCTTTCAGGAACTGGTCCACGACGGCCACGGGAAAGACGTAATACCCTTGCTCGGCGATCGGCCGGGTCACCGTCGATAGATAGCCGTACGTAGCCTCGACCGCGGTGCTCTCGTTCAGCGGCGGCAGAACCACGATGGAGCGCGGTGGATGCTGACGGTAGTTGGTGTAATCGTACGGCTGGGCTGCGCATCCGGTCAGGATCAGGGCGATCACCGCGGCGGCCGAGGCTTGGACAAACGTGCGAAGCTTCATTACCGTTTCAGATTGCTGATCAAACGATCCATGAACACTGTCGACTCCGGGAATTCGGCCTTTTCGGTGGCGAACTCCTGAAGCGCCTGGTCCACCTTGCCGAGCTGGAAATAGAGATAGCCGAGATGGGCATGAAATCCGGGGTGCATTCGTTTGTTGTTCGCTCGCGCCTTCTGGTAGTCCTCCTCGAGCTTCTCCACCTGCATTTCGGGTGACACCTTGCCGGGCTGGGCGTACGAGACGTACACCAGTTCTTCGTAATGTCCCCACGAGTAGAGCGTAGGAGTGGCGCATCCCGAAACGAGGCCGAATAACGCCAGCAGCCAGACTAGTCGACTCATCGGGTGTCTTTAGAAGGTTTCCACCTTCTTTGCTCGAGACCCTCGACGAGTCGATTGATTGCCTCGCGAATTGCGAGGTCCAGAACCTTGCCATTGAGCGTGGAGTCGTAACCCGCCGTGCCGCCGAAGCCCAGCACCTCCCGATTGCTCAAGGCGTATTCGCCGGCTCCTTGCACGGAATACACGACTTCGGACGTGTGCACGTCCACGACAATACGCGACCTGTTCCTTGCCACTGCCGAGAATGCCGAACAATTGCCGATCGCCCACCTCTTTCCGTCCGAACTCCACCACGTCGCCAGTCAGCGCGAAGTCAGCGCCTTTGAGAGCCTGCGCCTGGCCTTTGATCTTCGCTTCTCGAGCGAGCTCCTCAAGGTTGTCGCGATCGACGACACTGAATCGTCCAGTCTCGTTCAGATGACCGATGAGGATGGTCTTGGCCTGTCCGCCGAGACGATCGACGCCGTCGGAGAAGAGCCCGCGCATGTAACTTGAGCGATTGTCGAACTTGCCGACCATCAGCGTGCTGCGGGTTCCGGTATACGTCGTTCCCGCCGACGCCGGCTTGGCGGTTTCAAGTGCCTGATGTGACTCGGTCGCGCAGCCGGTTAGTCCCGCGATCAAAATCATCGCGAGGGATGCGCTCCAGGCCTTACAGGAAATGAAATTCAGCATAGTGGCCCTTCTCTTCTCGGCTGAAATGCGCCGATCAACGCCGCTGAAATTCACCACGGATGCTACTCGACGGTCGGCCATTTTGTAAACTCTTTAGCCGTGCTCGACGGCGATTCCTCCGAGAGGCAGCCGAAGAAGCCCCAGCGTGGCCCCGTGCACGAGAACGGCACCAGCCGCTCGAGGGCGCACTCGGTGCACCGCAGGCGCGCGAAGCCTGCGCCAGGACCCCGCACGTCAGGAAGTCCCGGAACTCTTGCTCCACGAATGCGGGCAGCGAGGTACCGTCCGCGTGGCGTCTGGCCGTCTCGAGGAAGGCGTCGAGGTGCTCATCGATCACGCGGTACAGCACCGCGTGCTCGGCGTCGCGGGGCTTGTAATCGCCGGCGCTGAGGACATAGCCGCGACATAGGCGCCCCCGCGAACGCCCACAATGCCCAGCAATAGATACGCCACAGCGCTGGGGGTCGGAGCATAGACGGGACAAAGGCCCTCGTGACGGAACATCCCTTCTCGGCCGTCCCGCTCTCCCGCGTGATCGGACCGCGGAAACGACCGGTTCTTGCCGCTCCGCCCGCCCAGGTACAGTCTGGCTTGTCGTAGCTACTATCCAGGTCGGCGATCGGGTTTTCACTGACTCCTTCCATCCGATCGAACAATGGGCTTGGATCGCCTTCACGCTCGGGGTCATTGCCTTCACCTACTGGGGGCTACGCCGGCGACGCCCGTGGGTCGTCCCTCTCATTATCTTCGGGTGGCCGTATGTCGTCCTGCCGTGTGTGCCTGATTGGTTGCAGAGCTC
>QHVD01000184.1 GCA_003222235.1 Gemmatimonadota bacterium
TGCTGCTCCGCCCCGTGATCGAGGCGGCGCTGCTTCCGACGGTCGCGTACGCCGCCGGGCCGGCGGAGCTCGGGTACCTCGCCGAGGCGGCGCCGCTGTACGATGCGTTGGACGGCGGGATCGAGCGCCAGACGCCGGTGCCGCGCTGGTCCGGGGTGATCGTCGAGGCGCGGGTCGAGAAGCTCATGGAGCGTCACGGCCTCGGGCTCGAGGCGTTCGACGGCAGGCCGGGCGAGCTGGAAGCGCGCCTGGTGCGCGAGTCGCTGCCGCCCGAGGCCGAGGGTTCGTTCGCCGAGCTGCGCCGGGAGATCGAAGCGCGCTACGCGCGGCTGGCGGAGGTCGTGGCCCACGTGGACCCGACCCTCGAGCGCAGCGTGCAATCGGCGCGCAATGCGGCGCTCGCCGGCACGCACGAGATCGAAAAGAAGCTCGTCGCGAGCCTCAAGCGCGAGAACGAGACGATGATACGCAGAATCGTCCGGGCGCGCGCCGCGGTGTACCCGCGGGGCCAGCCGCAGGAGCGCGTGCTCACGCTGGCGTCGTTCTTGATCCGCTACGGGCCGGGGCTGCTCGATGCGCTCGAGCGGGAGGTGGCGCGGTGGGCGGACGCTCCGTAGAATCCCTGGCATGTGGATCCTCGCGATCGTGTTGGCCATCGCGCTGATGATTCCCATCACGGCGATCCTCGTCGATTCCCCGCTCGGACGCTCGCTGGCGCGGCGCCTGGAGGGACAGAGCAACGGGGGGGGCGGCGGCACGGACCTGCCCGAGTTGCGGCGGCGTATGGAAGTAGTGGAGAGCGACCTCGAGGAGGTGAACCGCTCGCTGACGGGGATGCGGGAGGAATTGCAGTTCATGCAGCGCTTGCTGGAGGACCCCAACCGGAAGAAGGCCACCTGACGGCAGGTGGTGGGCGTCACGCCGCGCAAGTCGCCGCCGGAATCCTCCTGACCCGCGTCTTGGGCTACGTCCGCGAGCGGGTCTTCGCCTACTACTTCGGCAATACCAGCGTGGCGGCGGATGCGTTCCGCGCCGCGCTGCGCATCCCCAACACGATCCGCAATCTCCTGGGCGAGGGCACTCTCTCCGCCTCGTTCATCCCGGTCTACGCAGCGCTCAATCAGCGGCCCGACAAGTCGGCCGCCCGGGCCCTCGCCGGCGCGGTCCTGGGCCTGCTGCTCCTCGCCACCGGCGCGCTCGCGGTGCTCGGCGTCGCCTTCGCGCCCGCGATCACCGCGGTCATCGCCACCGGGTTCGACGACCCACGTCGCCGCCTCACCGTCACGCTGGTCCGGATCCTGTTCCCGATGACCGGGCTCATGGTGGTGTCGGCGTGGTGCCTCGGTATCCTGAACACCCATCGACGCTTCTTCTTGCCGTACGCAGCGCCTGCGCTGTGGAACATCGCCGGGATCGTCGCCCTCGTCGCGGCGGGGACGTGGCTCGCGGGGCGCGCGCTGCCGCCGGACGCGCAGATGCACCGCCTCGCGCTGGCCCTGGCATGGGGGACGGTCGCGGGCAGCGTGCTACAGATCGCCGTGCAGCTGCCCGCCTGCTGGGCGCTGCTCCAGGGGCTCGCGCTGCGGTTCACGACGCGGGCGGAAGGCGTCCGCGACGTGCTCGTGGCGTGGGGACCACTGGTCCTCGGGGCGGGAGTGGCCCAGATCTCGGGGCTCGTGGACACCTTCCTCGGGTCGTTCACGGGGGCGGGCGGCATCTCCAGCCTGGGCTACGCCCAGCTCCTTCAGGTGCTGCCCATCAGCCTGTTCGGCGTGTCGGTCGCGGCGGTGACTCTTCCCGAGCTGTCCCGCGAAGCGGCAGCGGGCACGCCGAACGAGCTGCTGCGGGCGCGGCTCGCGGCCGGGTTCCGGCGCATCTTCTACTTCGTCGTGCCGTCATCGTTCGCGTTCGTGGCCCTCGGGCCGGTGATCGTGGGCGCGCTGTTCCAGACGGGGCGGTTCGCGGCTTCGGACACGGAGCTGGTCGGCGGCGTGCTCGCCGCGTACGGCGTAGGGTTGCTGGGCCAGGCCACCGTCAAGCTGTTCGCATCGGGCTTCTATGCGCTGCGGGACACGCGCACGCCGGTGAAGATCGCCGCGTCCTCGCTCGTTCTCTCCACGGCGCTCGCGGCGCTCCTGATGCAGCGCTTCGGTCCCGCCGGCGTGGCGCTCGGGTCTTCCCTCGGCGCGTGGGTGAACGTGATCCTGCACCTGCGCGATCTCGACGCTCGGATCGGGGCCGTCCTGGGGCGAGGCGAGTGGCGATCCGTGGCAGTCACCCTTGCGGCCGCGCTCGTCGCGACCGGCGCGGGTACAGGCGTCGCGTGGGCCGCTCAAACCTACCGCCCCGCGCTCCGGGCCCTGGCAAGCGTCGCTATGTTTGGGTCGGTGTACCTCGCCGTCACGCTGGCCGGGAAACATCCGGATGCCGCACGCCTGTGGAAACTCGTGAGCTGATCGCCCGCAAACTGCAGGGCCTCCCCGACCAACCCGGGGTGTACCTCTGGAAGAGCGCGGCGGGCGAGATCCTGTACGTGGGGAAGGCGAAGAGCCTGCGGGCCCGGGTGCCGAGCTACTTCGGCCCGGAGGCCGAGTCCACGCCCGAGCGCGCCGCCCTGGTGCGCCAGATCGCCGACCTCGAGACCATCGTCGTGCCGAACGAGGCCCAGGCGCTGCTCCTCGAGAACAACCTCATCAAGGAGCACAAGCCGCGCTTCAACATCCGGCTCACCGACGACAAGAGTTATCCCCGCATCGCCGTGACGCTGGCGGAGCCCTTCCCGCGGGTGCTCGTCGTCCGGCGCTTGAGCATCCCGGGAGCCCGCTACTTCGGGCCGTACACCGACGTGGCCACGCTGCGCCGGACGCTCAAGATCATCCGGCGCCTTTTCACGGTGCGGTCGTGCCACTGGGACCTGCCGCGCGAGGCGCCCGACCGGCCGTGCCTCGACTACCACATTGAGCGTTGCCGGGCGCCGTGCGTGGGCTACCAGACCCAGGAGAGCTACCGTGGCATGATCGACGATGTGCTGCTCTTCCTGGAGGGGAAGACGGTGGACGTGCGCATCCGGCTGCGCGAGCGCATGCAGGAGGCGGCGAGGGGCCTCGACTTCGAGCGCGCGGCCCAGCTGCGCGACGCCCTGCAGTGGCTCGATCAGCTGGAGCAGCCGCAGACGGTCGAGCTCGTGGGCGGCGGGGACGCGGATACCATCGGCCTGGCGCGCGACGGCGACGATGCGTGCGGCGTGGTGCTCCGGGTGCGCGAGGGCCGGCTCATCGCCCGCGACCACCGTTTCCTCGAGAACGTCGAGCACGAGAGCGAGGGGGCGGTGCTGTCGGCGTTCCTCGTCCGCTGCTATCTGCCGCTCGAGCAGCGAGTCCCTCGCGTGCTGCTGCCGTTTCCGCCCGATGACCTCGAGTGGTTGCAGCAGCTCGCGCCCGAGGTGGACTGGCACGTGCCCCAGCGGGGGACCTACGCGAAGCTCGCCGAGCTCGCCGACCAGAACGCGCGCCATTTGCTGGACAGCCTGAAGATCGAGAGCTTCGACATCGACGAGCGCGCCGCGGACCCCGTGTTCGCCCTGGGGCGGGACCTGGGCCTGGCCGCCGTGCCGCGCTCGTTCGTGTGCATCGACATCTCCACGAACCAGGGACGCGACACCGTCGGGTCACTCGTGTGGTTCGAGGCGGGGCGGCCGAAGAAGGCCGAGTACCGCCGGTTCAAGATCAAGGGGGCGCCCCAGGACGACTTCGCGGCGGTGCACGAGGTGGCGACCCGATACCTGTCGCGCCGGCTCGCCGAGCAAAAGCAGCTCCCCGATCTGGTGGTGATCGACGGTGGGAAGGGCCAGCTCTCGGCGGCGCTCGACGCGGCGCGGGCGCTGGGGCAAGACCAGCTCCCGATCGTGAGCCTCGCGAAGAAGGAGGAGGAGATTTTCCTGCCGGGTCGGTCCGATCCGCTGCGCCTGTCGCGCCGCAGCCCGTCGCTGCGCCTGCTGCAGCGCGCCCGCGACGAGGCGCACCGCTTCGCGGTGAGCTACAGCCGGAAGCGCCGGGCGGCGCGGACCATCACCTCGGAGCTCCTCGCCGTCCCCGGCATCGGCCCGAGCCGGCGGCGCGCGTTGCTCGAGCGCTTCGGCTCGCTCGCCGGCGTGAAATCAGCGACTCCCGCCGAGATCGCGGCGCTCCCCGGGTTCTCTATCTCCTTCGCCGAGCGCATCCTGGATCGCTTGAAGGCGGGATAGGGAACGGGCGGCCCTTGGTCCCTTGCGCGCCCCGGCCCGGGGAGTAAAGATGTTGCGTCGAGAATCTCTGCTCAGCCTCCACAGGTTGGAACGCACCAGGGTACCTGGACACGGGGGATACGATGTCGACACACGAGCCCAACGCTCAGCAGCCACTCGAGCCCTCGGCGTCACCAGGCGGCGCCCGGCGCCCGTGGGTGAAGCCCGAGATCACCGAGCTCCCTCGTCTCACGGATCTCACTCTCCAGACAGGATCGCCGATCGACGGCGGCGGCGACACGGGCGGAAGCACGGTCTTCTAGACGACTAGACGATTAGACATGCCGATCCCCGGCGCAGGCGTCCCGATGCTGCTCGGGTTTGCCCTGACGGAGCACTGCAACCTCCGTTGCCCGCATTGCATTCGGGACGACGTCACGACCATTCGCTCGCTCGACGGCGGCCTGATCGAGTCGGTGCTGGATCAGGCCATCGCGTCGTGAGCCTCACCGGTGGCGAGCCGCTGTTGCATCCGGAGCTCGATCGGCTGGTCGAGCTCTTCGCCGGCCGCAGAGTCCCCTATCGCTTCGTCAGCAACGGCTGGCACGTGAAGCGGCTGATGCCGCTGTTCGACCGGTGCCCGCCGCAGGCTGTCCGCTTGAGTCTCTCCGGAGCGACCGAGCGGGTCCACGACGCCGAGCGCGGGCGCGGCAGCTTCCGCCGGGTGCTGCTCGCCGTGGCGCTGATGACGAGCCGGCGGATCTCGACGGCGCTCTCGATCGTGGTCGACCGCCGGGATCGGCATCAGCTGCGCCAGGCGGCTGACCTGGCCGAGGACCTTGGGTGTCACCGCCTGCACGTG
>QHVD01000185.1 GCA_003222235.1 Gemmatimonadota bacterium
ACTTGACGGCCCCGGGCGGAGACATTCGGTTTGCTGTGCCGTGCCCGTCTCCGTGACCAGCTCGCGCCTCATTTACGACGCCCTGAAAGGCGCCGGGGTCGGCCTCGTGTCCGCCCTCCCGGAGACGTGGCTCGTGCACCTGATCCGCATGGCCGAGGACGACTCGGAGATGATCCTGGTGCGGCTCGCGAAGGAGGAAGAGGGCGTCGGCATCTCGACCGGCGCGTATTTCGCGGGCGTCAAGTCGGCGATGCTGATGCAGAACCACGGCTTCCTCGCCGCCATCAACGGGATCGTGTCGTGCGCACAGCTCTACCGCATCCCGCTGTTAATGCTGATCAGCCAGCGGGGCGCGTTCGGCGAGCGCGACCCCTGGCAGACCGAGGGCGGGGCGGTCACCGAGCTGTTGCTCGACGCGCTCCGCATCCCCCACGAGCGGCTGGAGGCCCCCGGCCACGTCGCGCACAAGATCCCCTCGCATACTCGGCGAACCGCCCCGTCGCGCTGCTCCTCTGCCGCGACCTGATGTGGGAGGAGTGATGCGGCGGCTCGAGGCGATCCAGGCCGTCTACCCGAAGCTCGAGCGCTCGATCGTGGTCACGATCATGGGCGCGGTCGCGGCGGAGCTCCAGTCGCTCGGCCACCGCCCCAACTTCTTCTACCTGCAGCACGCCATGGGGCTCGCCTCATCGCTCGGCCTCGGCCTGGCGCTGTGCCGCCCCGAGCTGCAGGTCGTCGTGCTCGACGGCGACGGCTCGATTCTCATGAACCTGGGTGGTCTCACGACCCTCGCCCGCTACCGCCCGAAGAACCTCCTCCACGTGGTGTTCGACAACGAGAGCCTCCTCTCCGTGGGCGGCTTCCCGACCGCGACGGCGACGGGGAGCGACCTGGCAGGAATCGCGGCCGCGGCGGGCGTCCCCCGCAGCACGACGGTGCGTGCGCTCGCGGAATTCACCGACGCGTTCGATGCGGCGCTCGCCGCCCATGACCTGACCACCATCGTCGCGAAGGTCGAGGCGACGGGCCCCGCAGGCTTCGTCACCGATCTGGGGCTCCTCGAGAACCGCTTCCAGTTCCAGCGCCACCTGCGAGAGCTCCAACGAAAGGAGTAGGGCCATGCCCGCGCTGCTCGCCGAGCTGATCGACGCGCTCGACACCGGCCGGCTCAGGATCGTGGACCTGACGCAGCCGCTCGGCCCCGACACGCCGGTGATCGGGCTGCCGACCCAGTTCGCCTCGTCGCCCGGGATGAGCATCGAGGTCATCTCCCGCTACGATCAGAACGGGCCCGCCTGGTACTGGAACACGATCCGCCTGGGAGAGCACACGGGGACTCACTTCGACGCCCCCGTGCATTGGATCACCGGTAAGGATCTGCCGGACAACACATGCGAAACGATCCCCGTGCGACGCCTCGTCGGACCGGCGTGCGTGATCGACGTGACCGTGGAGGTCGCCAAGAACCCCGACTTCCTGCTCATGCCGGAGC
Source organism: Gemmatimonadota bacterium (assembly GCA_003222235.1). GTDB lineage: Bacteria > Gemmatimonadota > Gemmatimonadetes > Gemmatimonadales > GWC2-71-9 > AG12. The sequence continues at coordinate 1,493 of QHVD01000185.1, forward strand.
ACGTGGCAGCGTGGGAAAAACAGCACGGCACGATCCCGCGCGGCGCGTGGGTTCTGTTGCGCACGGGATGGAGCAAGCGAAACAGCGCGAGGGAATTTCTCAACGTGCTAGGCGACGGCCCTCACTCGCCGGGCTTCCACAAGAGCACCTCCGAGCTGCTGGCAAGAGAGCGCGACGTCACGGGCGTCGGCGTCGAGACGGTAGGCACCGATGCCGGTCAGGCCGGGAGGTTCGACCCGCCCTTCCCGAACCACGCAACGATGCACGGCGCTGGTAAGTTCGGGCTGGCGAGCCTCCGTAACCTGGACGAGCTGCCGCCCACTGGTGCCGTGGTGATCGCGGCGCCGCTCAAGATCGTGAACGGCAGCGGCAGTCCGCTGCGCGTGCTGGCGATCGTCCCCGAGCGCCGGAAGGCCCGCGCGCGGGCCGCGGATGACGCTGGCGGGTAGCAGGCGCCTGAAGTCCTTGACGCGGGAAGAGATACGGGCTATGTGCCTGTCTCCAACAACGAGGTCGTCATGCGCCACACCGTTCGTTCTCTATCTACCGGAACCCTGCTCGCCGCGATGGTCGCGATCGCACCACGGCTGTCGGCGCAGGCCACGCGCCGCACCGCGGAGCAGATACGGGCGTCCTATGGCGCGCACAAGGGTGAGTTCGACTACCTGCTCGGCGACTGGGAGTTCACCTCGGTAAGCCGGGAATTCGGCGCGGGCCAGGGATACTGGAGCGCGGTGCAACTCGCTGAGGGCGCCCCGGTCCTGGACGAGTATCGCGTCGTCGGTGACAGCGGCCAGACGTGGTATGTCACGAACACGCTGCGGGCCTACAACGCCAACCTCGATCAATGGGAGCTCGTCTCCACCGAGCCGGGGAGCGGGTTGCAGAATGTCGGGACCGGACACCGCGTGAGCGACGAGATGCACATCGAGCAGCAGTTCGGCGTGGGCACGCCCCACCCGTCACTCTGGCGCATCCGCTACTACGATATCCGGCCCGATCGCTTCTCCTGGACCGGCGATCGCTCCACCGATGGCGGCAAGACGTGGACGACGCAATGGCTGCAGATCGAGGCTCGCCGCATCGGGCCGGCGCGGTCCATGGGTCCGCTCGCACCGGCGAGGAAGCAGACGAGGTGACCGAGCAGGGCGATCCACGGGCGGCCTTCGTCGAGGCCGCGTGCGTGCCCCTGGATAGGGGGAGCGGGCACGCCACAGGGACCCTCGAGCGCGCCGAGGCGATCCTGGCGGCCCACCCGGAGGTCGCGACGGGCGACGTCCATACGGCGGCCATCCTCGGCGACGACGCGACGGTGCGGCGGTTCCTCGCTCTCGATGGGGCAAACGCCGCCGCGAAGGGCGGCCCGCGCGAGTGGGACGCACTGACTCACCTGTGTTTCTCGAGATACCTCCGGCTCGATCGCGTCCGTGCGGACGCGTTCGTGCGGGCGGCGCGGGCTCTGCTCGACGCCGGGGCGAGCGCGAGTACCGGGTTCTATTCTCAGGACCACCAGCCCGAGCCCGCATTCGAGAGCGCGATCTACGGCGCCGCCGGAGTCGCTCACCACGCGGAGCTCACGCGCCTGCTGCTCCAGCGTGGAGCGGATCCGAACGACGGCGAGACTCCGTATCACACGCCGGAAGGCCTCGACAACGCCGCCCTCGAGGTCCTGGTCGAGAGCGGGAAGCTCACGGACGACAGCCTTGCAACCATGCTGCTCCGCAAGGCCGACTGGCATGACTATCAGGGCCTCAAGTTTCTGCTCGAGCACGGCGCCGATCCCAATCGCATCACGCATTGGAATTACACGGCGCTCCATCAGGCGATGCGGCGCGACAACGCACTCGACAACATCGAGTTGCTGCTGGACCACGGGGCCGACCCGACGCTCGAGAACCGCGTGGATGGCAAGTCGGCGGTTGCGATCGCCGCGCGAAGAGGACGGGGAGACGTGCTCCAGCTGTTCGAGCGACGAGGCGTTCCCGTCGAGCTTCATGGCGTCGAGCGCCTGATCGCCGCGTGTGCGGGGAACGACGGAGCGGCCGTCCGCTCCATCGTGGACCGGGAACTCGGGCTCGTGAGAGAGGTCCTGGCCGAAGGCGGCGAGCTGCTCGCACAGTTCGCAGGCGTCGGGAATACGGACGGCGTTCGCCACCTCCTCGACCTCGGCGTGGACGTCACGGCGCCGTACGAGAAGGGCGACGCCTATTTCGGCATCGCGAAGCACAGCATGGCGCTTCACGTGGCGGCCTGGCGCGCGCACCACGCGACCGTGAGACTCCTCGTCGAACGTGGAGCGCCCGTGAACGCGCGGGACGGCGACGGTCGTACGCCTCTGGCTCTTGCCGTGCGCGCGTGCGTGGACTCCTACTGGAGTCACAGGCGCACCCCCGAGTCGGTTCAAGCGCTGCTCCGCGCAGGAGCATCCGTCAGCGGCGTCGCGTTCCCGTCAGGCTACGCGGAAGTCGACGAGCTGCTCAGATCGCAGGCGACGTGACCGCGGTGAACTCTGAAGCACGGTGAGGACCTCTGAAGCGCGGTCGAGGATGCGGGCGCTCGGGAGGCCCTGCATCGTTCCCCCCTCCCGCAGGGAGAGGGGGACAGGGGGTGAGGACCCCTCTCCCGCAGGTAGGGGAACAGGGGGGGAGGACCTCTTGAAGACGGGTGAGCGCTTTGGGCTGCTGCTCGTACTCGGCGCCCTGCTCCTCTCGGGTCAGCGAGATGGATGGCCCTTCCGGACATGGCGCCGCGTCTCGAACGGCCCCGTGCTGGCCCCGCAGGGCGATGGGTGGGAGGCCGCAGGCACGTTCAACCCCTCCGTGGTACGGCACGACGGCAAGATCGTCATGCTCTATCGTGCCCAGGACAGGACCGGCACCTCGCGCCTGGGGTACGCCACCAGCCCTGACGGCATCCGCTTCACGCGTCGGCCTGAGCCGGTGCTGTCGCCCGAAACCGACTACGAAACGGGCGGCGGCGTCGAGGATCCGCGGTTGGTGAGGTTCGGTGACACGTACTATCTCACCTACACCGGCTACAACAAGAAGGATGCCCAGCTGTGCCTGGCCACGTCGAAAGACCTCGTTCACTGGGACCGGATGGGGGTGATTCTGCCCGCGTACAAGGGCCGGTGGAACGTGGGCTGGACCAAGTCGGGGGCCATCGTGCCGGAAAAGATCGACGGAAAATACTGGATGTATTTCCTCGGCACCGCCGCCGACAAGACCGACCAGATGGGCCTGGCGTACTCCGTGGATCTCGTCCACTGGACTGAAGCGCTCGATGTGCCGGTGCTGCCGCGCCGGCCGGGGCGATTCGACTCGCGCGTGGTGGAACCCGGCCCCGCACCCATCGTGACCGCCGACGGCATCGTGTTGGTTTACAACGGTGCGGATGATGCGCTCGTCTACCGTACCGGCATTGCCCGCTTCGACCGCACGGACCCGCGCCGGGTGCTCTCCCGTACGGATACGCCGGTGTTCGCACCCGAGGCGGCGTGGGAGAAAGCCGGGCAAGTCCCGAACGTCGTCTTCGTGGAAGGCATGGTTCGGCAGGGAAGCAGATGGCTTCTTTACTATGGCGGTGCCGACAAGTACGTCGGCGTCGCCGCGGCGGCCACGCGGTAGCGCTCCGTAAGAAGTGAGCCCCGCCGGCGAGCGACGCGCCCGGCAGGCCCTGAGCGCCGTGCTCGCGCTCTACGGCGCGTATCTCGTGTTCCACCCCTACCACTACAGTTGGCTCGACAGCCTCGATCTCGCGATCCACGAGGTCGGGCACCCGCTGTTCGGAATCTTCGGGGAGTTCGTCGGCGCCTTGGGCGGGACGCTGATGCAACTCCTCATGCCCGCGCTCTTCGTGTGGTACTTCTGGCGCCGCGGCGATCGCCATGCGTCGACCGTGGCGCTCTGGTGGGTCGCCCAGAGCCTCTGGAACATCTCCGTCTACGTCAAGGATGCGCGCGCCGAGGAGCTGCCGCTCGTGGGCGGCGGGGAGCACGACTGGAACTACCTGCTGGGCGAGCTCGGCCTGCTCGACCAGGACCAGCTCGTCGGCGATGCCGTGCGCATGGTGGGAGCGCTCCTGGCGCTCTGGGCCTGCCTGCGCGGCTGGACGTACGCCGCGGAGATCGAGCGCGAGCGGGACGCTGGCGACCGGGGCGGCGGCCCGTAGCTTCTCCCCGTCCGATTCTCCGGGGCATGTCCGTGCCGGCGCAATCGCTCGCCCGCACCCTGCGGCTGCGGGACCTGATCTTCATCGTCGTCGGCACCGTCATCGGCTCCGGCATCTTCGTCGTTCCGGGTGCGGTACTGCGGGACACGGGCGGCGACGTGGGATACGCCTTGCTCGTCTGGGCGCTGGGCGGCGGGCTGTCGCTGCTCGGCGCGTTGACCTACGGTGAGCT
>QHVD01000003.1 GCA_003222235.1 Gemmatimonadota bacterium
CTGGAGCGGGTGGGTGTACCTCAAGAACCAGCAGGCGTCGGGAAAAACCACGCACGACGCCGGTATCGGGGCCAGCCGAGCCGGTTACGGGTCCTGACCGCGAGCCGCCGTGCGTGCCACCAGCACGGGGGAGCGCTGAAGCGGGGTCGGTGCCGCCGGCTCACCTGCCCGCGGTTTCCAGAATCTGGCGCATCTTGCGCGCGAGAGACTCGATCTGCTTCAGGCTCGTCACCGTCTCCTGATCGTAGCCCTCGGCGCGCAGCAGCAGCAGCTGGGTCTCGGCGAGCAGCGCCGCCAGGGGATTCGATAAATCGTGTCGCAGCGTGCGGAGCGGGTTGCCGGCCTCGGCCATCACAGCAGCGAGCGGTACAGGTCGCGAATGTGGTGGTCGCGCAGATCCCCCACTGATTGCCACAGGTCCTGCTCCGAGGTGGCGCAGAAGATCTCGGCCGTCGAGCGCTCCGCCTCGGTGTCGGGCGCGCCGAACAGGATCCGGCCGCGCCAGATGCCGTCTTCGTGACGGCGCACGACGAGGCGAATGGGGATGAGTTGTCCGTCGAATCTGATGGGAGGAAGGTCGTGAACGACTGCTTCGCCTGCCTCGGGTGCGCTGTACCGTGCCGGCTGAGCTGGCATGCGGGACCACTAGGGCTGGTTTGTGCAAAGATATAAGGCTCGACGACTTACGCAATGGTTTTTCTTAGATCCGGAACGGCACCGGGGCGAACGTGAGCAGGAAGAGGACGAGCGCCGCCCAGGCGAGCCCGCGGCGCGAGCGTGGCAGCGGGCGGTGCACGTCCAACACCGGCGGGTGGCCGAATCTCCCGCGCGAGAGCGCGAGCACGACCGCACCCCAGAACAGCCAACCGCGCCAGAGCGAGCCGAGCGCCACGATCAGCACCCAGAACCCGAGCGCGACCCGGCGATGCCAGCGCGGGAGCGCGGCGTACAAGACGTGCCCGCCGTCGAGCTGCGAGATCGGCAGCAGGTTGAGCATGGTGACGAACATCCCGACCCACCCCGCGAACCCGACGGGGTTGACGATCAGCGTGGACGCCGACCGATTCACGAGATGCCGCAGCAGCAGTGTCAGAACCGAATCGCCGAGCAGCGCCTTGCCGTCGCCGAGCCGGAGGAGCAGCCCTGTCACCGGCTCATCGTCGGTCGGCGGGTGACTCGTCGCGAGGCCGATGGCCAGCACCGGGAGCGCGACGACGAATCCCGCGATCGGCCCGGCCACGCCCACGTCGAACAGCTGGCGCCGATCCGACAGCATGGTGCGCAGCCGAATGAAGGCGCCCATGGTCCCGATGAACGAGGGGACGAGCGGCACCGGGATGAAATAGGGGGGCGACACATCCAGCTCGTAACGGCGCGCCGTGACGTAGTGCCCCAGCTCGTGGCAGAGCAGGATGGCGAGCAGAGGCAGCGAGAAGGTGAATCCGGCGGCCCAGGCGCGTGCGAAGTGCTGGGGCACCACGTAGGACCCGGTGAACAGGTCGAACGGGTTCTCGTACTCGATCGTGCGCGCGAGCACGGCCCCGGCGAAGGTCGTCGTGAAGAGGGTCGCGAGAAACAGGGCGACGTGCCACCCCCAGCGCTCGGGCCGCCGGGGGCCCGGCCGCGTGAGCACCAGATGACGCCCTTCGGGCTCATCGGACCAATAGTACGTGCCGCCCCACCGGGCCAGCCGGCGGGCGAGCTCCGGCGACGGCCCGGCGTGGGCCGGATGTACAAGGGCATCAATCACTTCCCGATCGGGGAGGGCGGTGGTCCGCCAGGCGAGCAGGAACTCGCTCAGGTCCATGCGCGCTCTTGACTGTGCGTCCGGCAGTCCCTACTATATAAAGCGAGCACCCCTTCAAACTCCCTGAATTCCATTTATCACCGCGTTCAGTCTCCCATCCCCGGGGTTCGCCCGTCGTAGAGCAAACGGAGTACAGCACACGTGGATATCGCTGAACTAAAGAGGAAGTCCGTCGCGGAACTACACGCGATGGCCGAAACGCTGAACATCACCAACTACTCCGGGCTTCGCAAGCAGGACCTGATCTTTCGTATCGAGCAGTCGCTGCTCGATTCGGATACGGTCCTGCGCGGCGAGGGTGTCCTCGAGATCCTTCCGGAGGGCTACGGCTTCCTGCGCAGCCCCGACTGGAACTATCTCTATGGCCCCGACGACATTTACGTCTCGCCCAGCCAGATCAAGCGATTCGATCTGCGCACCGGCGACACCATCATGGGTCAGGTGCGGCCGCCCAAGGAGGGCGAGCGCTACCTCGCGCTCCTCAAGGTCGAGACGGTCAACGGCGAGGAACCCGAGAAGGCCAAGCACCGGGTCGCGTTCGACAACCTGCGGCCCCGCTACCCGGAAGAGCGCATCCGCCTGGAGCGCAAGGACAGCGATCTGTCGATGCGGGTGATGGATATCCTCTGCCCCATTGGGAAAGGCCAGCGCGGCCTGATCGTGTCTCCGCCCAAGGCCGGGAAGACGATCCTGATGCAGAAGCTCGCCAACTCCATCATCGAAAACCACCCCGAGATCTACCTCATCGTGCTGCTGATCGACGAACGGCCCGAAGAGGTGACCGACATGGAGGAGAACGTGAAAGGGACCACCGTTGAGGTGATCTCCTCCACGTTCGACGAGCCGGCGGACCGGCACGTCCAGGTGGCCGACATGGTGATCGAGAAGGCGAAGCGGATGGTGGAGCACAGCAAGGACGTGGTGATCCTGCTCGACTCGATCACGCGGCTCGGCCGAGCCCACAACGTCGTGGTGCCGCACTCCGGCAAGATCCTCTCGGGCGGCGTGGACGCGAATGCCCTCCAGAAGCCGAAGCGCTTCTTCGGCGCTGCGCGCAACATCGAGGGGGGCGGGTCGCTGACGATCATCGCCACCGCGCTGATCGACACCGGCTCGCGCATGGACGAGGTGATCTTCGAGGAGTTCAAGGGCACGGGGAACATGGAGGTCATCCTCGACCGCCGCATCGCCGACCGCCGTGTCTACCCCGCCATCGACGTGCAGCGCAGCTCCACCCGCAAGGAAGAGCTGCTGCTCACCAAGGAGGAGCTCAACAAGGTCTACCTGCTGCGCAATTTCCTCTCCGACATGCCGCCCGTGGAGGCGATCGAGTTCCTGCTCGAGCGCATGAAGCGCACGAAAACCAACCTGGAATTCTTCGCGACGATGTCGCAGGGATGACGGACGGGCGGACGGGCGGACAGGCGGACGGAAGATTTGGTTGAAGATCGCCGTCACGGTCCGCCCGTCCGACCGTCCGCCGGTCCGCCCGGAGTGGGGAGGCTGCTAGCCGTGGATTGGGGCGCGCGCCGCATCGGGCTCGCGCTGTCCGACGAGACCCAGACGATCGCCCAGCCGCTCACCACCCTCACCCGCCGCGCGGGCCGGCGTTTCCCCATGTCCCGCCTGCTCGTCCTACTCGAGGAGCGCGGCGTGGCGGGCGTGATCGTGGGCCTACCGCTCGACGCCGCAGGCTCGGAAGGGGAGGCGGCGGCCGCCGCCCGCGCCCTGGCGGCGGACGTCGCGCGGCGCTCGGGCCGCCCCGTCGCGCTGTGGGACGAGCGCTTCACCACGGCGCGCGCGCTGCAATCGGTCCGGGAAATGGGCGGAACCACACGGGGCCGCAAAGGAGATCTCGACGCCCTCGCCGCCGCGCTGCTGCTCCAGCACTATCTCGACGCGAGGCGGGGGGGAGCGACGTGAACCATAGTGCGGAGTGCGGAATGCGGAATGCGGAATTGACGTGCCGTCTTCGAGCGCTGAGGCTGCCTTCCCTTACGAAACCACCCCGTACACTCCGCACTCCGCACTCCGCATTCCGCATTGGTTCACTCCCCATTGGCCTAGCCCTGGCTCTCGCGGCCTGCGGAACGCCCAACGCACCCCGTGCCACCGTCACGATCCCCCCCGGCGCCACCCTCGAATCCGCCATTGACTCCCTCACCGGGAACCGCGTGATCGGCCATCGCGACCTGTTCCGCCTGTACGCCAGGCTTCGCGGACTCGGGGGGTCGCTCAAGAGCGGGGTGTATCTGCTACGGCAGGACGAGGCGTGGGGCGACGTCGTGGCGGCCCTGGAGCGCGGTCGCGGCGTGGAGCAGCGCCTCACCGTCCGCGAGGGTCTGAGACTCGGCGAAGTGGCCGCCATCGTCCAGACCCAGCTCGGAATCCCGCGGGACTCCTTTCTGGAGGCGGCGGAGGACTCCGCCCTGCTCGCCGAGCTCGGCCTTCCCGACGAGGCGATCAGCGCGGAAGGCTATCTCTTCCCGACGACGTACCTGCTGCCGCTCCACATCGGGGCGCAGGAGCTGGTCCGCGTGATGACCAAGCAGTTCGCCAAGCAGTGGAGCCCCGAGTGGCAGGCTCGGCTCGACTCCCTCCACCTCTCGCGGCACGAGCTCGTCACGCTCGCGTCGATCGTCGAGGCCGAGGTGCGCTACGATCCCGACCGGCCGTTTATCTCGGCCGTATACCAGAACCGTCTCAAGCGGGGGATGCGGCTCGAGGCCGACCCGACGGTGAGCTATGCCTACGGCCGGCGGCTCAGGCGGGTATGGCACAAGAACCTTGCGGTCAGCTCGGTCTACAACACCTATCTGCACACGGGGCTCCCTCCCGGCCCCATCGGGCAGCCCGGGCGGGCGAGCCTACTCGCGGCACTGTACCCGGCGAAGGTGCCGTTCTTCTACTTCGTCGCGCAGCCCGACGGCAAACACATCTTCTCGGCGACGTACGCGGAGCACCTGGCGGCGATCCGCCACGTCAAGGAAATGCGGCGCGGAGCGCGCGCGCCGCGGCGGCCGGGTCGGTAGCGTTCCACACGGCGCCCATCACGCCCACGCCGACGGCGCCGGCCGCCGCGATCGCGCCGGCGTTGTCGGCGTCGATCCCGCCGATCCCGAGCACCGGGATACCGGTCGGCGCGAGCCGCGCCAGCGCGGCGAACCCGGCGGGGCCGAGCGGCGGGCCCGCGTCCGGCTTGTTGGCGGTCGTGAAGCAGGGGCCGATGCTCCAGTAGTCGGCAGGCCAGCCGGCGGCCCGCTCGGTTTCCGCGGCCGTCCCGACCGAGAGGCCGAGGAGAAACCCGGGGGGGACGTGCGGGCGGAGCCGGTCGAGCGGCAGGTCTTCTTGACCGAGGTGGGTGCCGGCGGCGCCGGCGGCGAGCGCGACGTCCGCCCGGTCGTTGACGATGACGGGCACGGGGAGCGCGCCAACCAGCGCCCGGGCGAGGGCGGCCATCTCGCGGGCCGGGGCGTCTTTCATCCGGACCTGGACCATGGTGGCCCCACCCGCCACCGCGCGGCGGCAGGCGTCGACCGGATCGCGCCCCTTGAGGAGGGCGCTGTCCGTGACCACCATCAAGCGCAAGCTAGACTCGAGTGCCATGAGCAAAGTTCTGCGCGGGCTGCGAGGCGCGACCACCGCCGCCGCGAACACCCGCGAAGCGATCCTGGCTGCGACGGAAGAGCTGCTCCGGACGCTGCAGCAGGCGAACGACTTCCAGCCGGAGGACGTCGAGAGCGCGATCTTCACGTCGTCCCCCGACCTCACGGCCGAGTACCCGGCCCGCGCCGCGCGACGCCTCGGGTGGCGCGACGTCCCCTTGCTGGGCGCCGCCGAGGTGGCCGTGCCGGACGGTCTTCGCCGCTGCATCCGCGTGCTGCTCCACTTCTATACCGCCAAGACGCAGGGCGAGCTGAAACATATGTACCTGCGGGAGGCGGCCAGGCTGCGACCCGACCGAATGCAATGACGGTCGTCGTCTCGGCGCAAGGCGCGGCCCGCTGGCAGGGCGGCCATCCGTGGATCTATCGCACCGACGTCTACGACGAGCCCGGCGACTCACCCGGCATCGTGACCGTGACCAACCGCCGCGGCCGTCATCTCGGCCAGGCGTTGTATTCCCCCAAATCCGAGATCCGGCTGCGGCTGCTCACGCACGGCGGGGAGCCCGTCGATGCCGGCTGGTGGGGCGGGCGCATTGCCGCCGCCGCCGCGCGGCGCGCGGGCATCCCCGCGACCGGTTATCGCGTCGTGCACGCCGAAGGAGATGGCCTGCCCGCGCTCATCGTGGACCGGTATGGCGCCTACGTGGTGGCGCAACTGCTCTCCGCTGGGCTCGAGCGCGTGCGGGACGACGTCATCGCCGGGATCCGCGCGGCGCTTGGCCCGGAAGGGGTCCTGCTCCGCAACGACGCTCCCATCCGCCGCCACGAGGGGCTCCCGCTCGAGGTCGTGCCCGCGTTCGGGACCGTGCCCGAGCTGGTAGCGGTGGAGGAGCACGGCATCCGCTATTTTGCGGCGCCCCACACCGGCCAGAAGACCGGGGCGTTCCTCGACCAGCGGGAGAACCGGGCGCTCGTGGGCGCGCACACCGCTGAAGGCCGGGCGCTCGACCTCTTCACCTACCACGGCTCGTTCGCGCTCCACCTCGCCCGGCGCGCGAAGACGGTCCTGGCGGTGGACGTGAGCGCCGAGGCCCTCGCGCGCGGAGCGCAGAACGCCGCGCTGAACGGCTGCGCGAACATCACCTGGCGTGAGGCGAACGCCTTCGACCTGCTGCGCGAGCTGGACCGAGGCGAGGAGACGTTCGACACCATCGTGCTCGACCCGCCGGCGTTCGCCAAGACGAAACAGAGCGTACCGCGCGCCCGCGCCGGCTACAAGGAGATCAACCTGCGGGCGATGCGCATTCTCGCCCCGGGGGGAGTGCTCTTCACCTGCTCCTGCTCCTACCACGTGCACCGGGGCGTGTTCGGCGAGATGCTGGCGGAGGCCGCCCGGGACTCCGGCCGCCGGCTCCAGCTCCTCGCCCAGGTCGGGGCGGGCCGGGACCACCCCGAGATCGTGACCGTGCCCGAAACCACGTATCTCAAGGGTGCGCTGCTCCAGGCCGTCGACTGAAGCACCGTTGACTCCGGACGCCCCGCTCACAACCTTGCACCCATGCCCTCGCCCAGCGCCCGCCGGGTCTTCCTCGGCCTCCTCGCCATCAACGCGAGCGTGGTGGGGGCCAAGCTCCTCGTGGCGACTGCGTCGGGATCCCTCGCCATCCTCGGGAGCGCTCTCGATTCGGCGGTGGACGCCCTCAACAACGTGCTGGCGCTGATCGTCGTGCGGGTCGCCGCCAGGGAGCCCGATGAAGACCATCCCTACGGCCACGGCAAGTTCGAGACCCTCGGCGCGCTCGGCATCGTCGGCTTCCTGTCCATCACCTGCTTCGAGCTCGTCCGCAGCGCGGTGAACCGCCTGGTCGAAGGGGCGGGGGCGAGCCGGGTGACCGTGACCGATGCGCAGCTCGCGGCCCTCGTCGGGACGCTCGGCGTGAACGTCGTCACCACCTGGTACGAGCACCGGCGCGGGGTCGAGCTCGGGAGCGAGCTGCTCGTGGCCGACGCGACGCACACCCGAGCCGACGTGCTCCTCACGGCGGGCGTGCTGGTCGGCGTGCTGTTCGCCCGTCAAGGGTGGTGGTGGATCGACCCCGCGGTCGCGATCGTCGTGACGCTGGTGATCGCGTTCGTCGCCTACGGAATCCTGGTCCGCACGGTGCCGGTGCTCGTGGACGAGCGGGCCGTCCCGACCCGGGACATCCAGGCGACCGCCCAAACCGTGCCCGGCGTGAAGAGCGCCTACGGCATCAGGTCCCGGGGCCCGTCGGACCAGCGTTACGCGGAAGTGACCATCGCCGTGGACCGCCGCGCGGACGTGGCCGCCGCGCACAGCATCGCCGACGCCGTGGAACAGCGTCTCAAGAGCGATCTCCGGCTGCACGAAGTGACGGTGCACATCGAGCCATGCTGAGCTCCCTGCGCGCAGAGCGCTCCCGCGCGGCGCGCCGGCCGCCGCGGTCGCCGAAACAGGAGTATCAGGAGTTCCTGCTGCAGCGCATCGAGGAGTACAAGAACACGCTGACGCGCGAAGAGCTGCTCGAGATCGGCGACGAGGCGGTGCGCGAGCTGGAGGAGAGCGCGGCCGGCCAGTACCTGCTCACCGAAGTGCTGCTGCTCGAGCACGTCGATCGGATCATCGCGCGCCGGCTGCGCCTGCCCTCGTTCCCGCGGTGGAGCCAGAAGCACCGGCGGTTGCGCGCGGCCCAGCGCGAGCCCATGCACTGGGGCCTCGAGCCGGCCAGCCCACTGGTCGCCTGCGCCCGGCGACTCGAGCCCGGCGACCTGGTCGTCGTCGTGGGAGCGGCGGCCCTCCCGGCGGCGCTGTTCCTGGCGGCTCACGATGCCGAGGTGTTCCTCCTCGACCAGGACCTGGGTCCCATCGAGACGGCCGAGAGCCGGGCAGTCGCGGAGCAGCTCGCGGGACGGTTTCAGGCCCTCGTCATCAGTTTCGGTGGTTGGCTTCCGGACGTGTCACCGAGCCTCGTCGTCGTCGATCCCGCCGCACTCGCTCCGGCGCGGGCCCGGGACCGCCGCGCGTTGCTCGCGGAGCTCCAGGCCCGCACCCGTCCCGGCGGCGAGCATGTCGTCCTCGCGGTGCCGGCGGCGAGCCAGGTCATCCCCCTCGGTCCCGAAGCGCTCCAGAGCGAATACGGCGGCTGGCAGGTCACCCGCAGGCGTCGGGCCACAGCCGGAGCGGGCTTCATCGCCGTCAAGTCGGAGCGTCAGGTGGACACGGCGGCGCGCGTGTCGGAGTGACCACTCCACCCCCAGCGCCGCACCGCCACGCCCGTTAAGCCGTTGTAAGACGCTACGTTGTATGAGTACCCGCATGGCAGGCTCCTTGCTCGGGCGACGCGCGACCTGCAACGTGGGACGCGCCCTAATGACCAGCCTCCCGTTGGTTCTCGACGACGAGCCGATCGGCATCATCCTGCGCGCTGGGAAGCAGCCGCTGCGCCCGGCGAAGATCTGGGCTTATTGCTGGTTCACGGACGAGGGGGAAGCGGGCGACCACACGCATCGGCATCTCCCCGAGCACGTCGATCCCTAAACTGTGACGGGGCCGGCTCAGCGCCGGCCCTGGTTGCACCCGTACTGCAAGGCGCGCCAACCACTTAGGGTTGCCGCACGCGTGAGTCGGGTTAATCTTCAGCACATGATCCGCCTCACCGTCGACGGCCGCACCGTTTCAGCCGAGCCCCACCAAACGATCCTCGAGGCAGCCCGGGCCACCGGAATTACGGACATCCCCGCGCTGTGCTGGTATCCCAAGCTGCCCACCGTGGGAAACTGTCGGATCTGCCTCGTGTCCGTGGAAGGGCAGGCAAAGCTCGTCCCGGCCTGCGCGACCACCGTAGCGGAGGGGATGATCGTGCGCACGGAGTCCCGCGCCGCCGTCGAGAACCGCAAGGGCGTGCTCCGTCTGCTACTCGAGCGCTATCCCGGCGACCACCTGATCAACGGCGGCCGCGCGCAGCCTCGCAATGAGTTCGAGCAGTACGCAGTCCGTTACGGAGTCGTGCCGACGCCCATGGGGCGGCGCGACCTCCCGCTCCGCCACGGCGACGAGCGCCCTGGCGACCCGATGATCCGCCACGACATGAGCACGTGCATCCTGTGCACCCGGTGCGTACGCGCGTGCGAGGACATCCAGGTCGTGGGGGTGCTCGACGTCGGCCAGCGCGGCGAGCACACCGAGATCATCGTTGGCGCCGACGGGGACCCGGACAAGGCCGGCTGTACCTGGTGCGGGGAGTGCGTCCGGGTTTGTCCCACGGGCGCGATCTTCGAGGTGATGCCGAAGGAGCGCTTCGCCCCCGAGAAGATCCGCCACCCCGATGGAGTGGTCCGGTCGGTTTGCCCCTACTGCGGCGTCGGGTGTCAGATGGACTTACACGTGGCGGACAACACCGTCATCCGCGTCACCTCCCCCGACATTGAGCTGGACACGCCGAATCAGGGCTCGACCTGCGTGAAGGGCCGCTTCGGCTACGACTTCCCTCAGCATCGCGACCGTCTCACCAGGCCGCTGGTCCGCAAGGGTTGGGTGCGGGAGGGCGGTCGCTGGGTGTGGCGCGGGCCCAGCGGCGAGCCGCGCCGCGGCGGCCCCTGGCAGACGATCCAGGGCGAAGGCCAGAACCCGAAGCCGGCGGGTCCCCCCCGGTCGGTCGGCAAATCGGTGCGGGAGCTGTCCCTGCTCGAGCGGCTGGACATGGACATCCGCGACCGCGTGGCCACGCCTGCGTCGTGGTATGAGCCGTTCCGAGAGGCGAGCTGGGACGAGGCGACGGAGCTCGTGGCGCAGGAGCTGTCGCGCATCAAGCGCGAGTACAGCGGCGACGCGCTGGCCTGCTTCTCGTCGGCGAAGTGCTCGAACGAGGAGAACTATCTCCTGATGCGGATGTTCCGCGGGGCGCTGGGCACGAACAACGTGGATCACTGCACGCGCCTGTGCCACTCGACGTCGGTGGCGGCGATGCAGCGGGCGCTCAACACCTCTGCCGCCTCGGGGTCGATGCGCGAGGTGGAGCACGCGGCGGACGTCATCTTCGTCGCGGGCGCCAACACCACCGAGTCGCACCCCGTGTTCGGGGCCGCGATCAAGCGCGCGCACGAGCGCGGCGCCAAGCTCATCGTCGCCGACCCGCGCAGGACCGAGCTCGCGGCGCGGGCGGACGTCCACCTGCAGATGCAGCCCGGCACCGACGTGGCGCTGTTCAATGCGATGCTGAGCCACATTCTCGCCAACCGTCTGGAAGACGAGACCTTCACCGCCGAGCGCACCCGGGGCTTTGAGCGGATCCGCGAGTCGGTCAAGGCGATGACGCCCGAGGTGGCGGCCAAGATCACCGGCGTTCCTGCGGAGAAGATCGAGCGGGCCGCGGAGCTCTACGCGTTGGGGCCGAACACGAGCACGCTGTGGGCGATGGGGCTCACCCAGCACGCCAACGGCACCGACCTCGTCACGTCGCTGCTCAACCTGATGCTCGCCTGCGGCATGATCGGCCGCTGGGGAGCGGCGATGATGCCGGTGCGTGGGCAGAACAACGTGCAGGGCGCCTCGGACGTCGGAGCGATCCCGTTCGTGTACACCGATTACCGCTCCGTTAAGGAGCCGGAGCACCGCGCCGAGTACGCAAAGGTGTGGGGCGTTCCCGAGGAGTCCCTCTCCCTCGAGGAGGGGCTCATGGTGACGGAGATCGTAAAGGACGGCAGCGGGGTGCGCGGGATGTACATCATGGGCGAGAACCCGATCATCTCGGACCCCGACATCGCCCACGCCGAGCACTGGTTCCGC
This sequence comes from Gemmatimonadota bacterium, assembly GCA_003222235.1. GTDB lineage: Bacteria > Gemmatimonadota > Gemmatimonadetes > Gemmatimonadales > GWC2-71-9 > AG12. Next base: position 11,219 of record QHVD01000003.1, read on the forward strand.
GAGCTCGAGTTCCTCGCGGTCCACGATCTGTTCCTCACGGAGACGGCGCGCTACGCCGACGTGGTGCTGCCCGGTTCGAGCTTCGCCGAGAAGACCGGCACGTTCGTGAACACCGAGCGCCGCATCCAGCTCGCGCGCAAGGCGGCGGAGCCGCCGGGTCAGGCGCGGGGTGACCTGGAGATCCTGATCGAGCTGTCCGAGCGCCTGGGTCTGAAGACCCCCTTCAAGACCGCGCAGGACGTGATGGGCGAGATCGTCAGGGTCACCCCATCATGGGCCGGCGTCACCTACGAGCGGCTCGAAGGGGCGGGGCTCCAGTACCCGGTTCCCACGTCCGAACACCCCGGCTCGGCATTTCTGTTCGCCGACCGGTTCCCCACGACGGACGGGAGGGGGAGCTTCGTGCCGGTGGAGTACGCGCCGCCGGTCGAATTGCCGGACGAGGAATACCCGTTCGTGATGAACACCGGCCGGCAGCTGTACCACTGGCACACCGGGACGATGACCCGCCGCGCCTCCGGACTCGACCGGCGCGAGCCGACGCCCATCGTGGAGATCCACCCGGCCGACGCCGCGGACCTGGGTCTCGCCGACGGTGACCTCGCGCGGGTGACGTCGCGGCGCAACTCGCTCGTCATCTCGTGCCGCATCTCGGACCGTGTGGCGCGCGGCCAGGTGTTCGTTCCGTTCCACTTCCGCGAAGCGGCGGCGAATCTGCTCACCAACCCCGTGCTCGATCCGTACGCGAAGATGGCCGAGCTCAAGTGCTGCGCGGTGCGGGTGGAGGCGGTCGAGGTGCTAGGTGTTAGGTGTTAGGTGCTGGGTGTTACGGCACCTAGCACCTAGCACCTGACACCTTGTCCCCCTACAGGTAGATTGCCCCACCTATGGATCTCGGCCTCGCCCGCCGCGTCGCCCTGGTGTGCGGCAGCACCCAGGGGCTGGGTCGCGCCGTGGCGAAGGTGCTCGCGCAGGAGGGCGCGCGCGTCGCGGTGAACGGCCGGCACGACGATGCGGTCGAGCGTGCGGCGACGCAGCTCACCTCGGAGGCCGGCCAGACCGTGCTGCCGTTCGTGGCCGACGTCGGCGTGCCGGCCCAAGCCCAGAGCCTCGTGGAGAGCGTCCACCGCGAGCTCGGCCGTCTCGACATTCTCTTCTGCAACGCGAGCGGCCCGCCGGCGGCTCCATTCAGCCATCAGACCGGCGAGGCGTTCCAGCGGGCGGTCGAGCTGAACCTGCTCTCCGCAGTGCACCTGTCGTGCGCCGCCGTCCCTATCATGAGGAAGCTCCAGTGGGGCAGGATCGTCTGTCTCGCATCCGTCGCCGCCAAGCAGCCGATCCGCGGGCTCATCCTGTCCACGACCGCGCGCGCGGGCGTCCTGGGATTTGCCAAGTCCCTCGCCGACGAGGTCGCCCCGGACGGCATCACGGTGAACGTGGTGTGCCCGGGATTCATCGCGACCGAGCGCATCGCCGAGCTGACGGAGACCCGCGCCCAGCGGGAGCAGCGCACGCCGGGGGACGTGATGCGAGAGATGGTCGAGGGCATCCCGATGGCCCGGATGGGCCGCACCGACGAGCTCGCCGCGGCGGTGGCGTTCCTCGCATCGGAGCGGGCCAGCTACATTACCGGCGCCGTGCTCCAGGTGGACGGGGGCTTCACGCGGTCCATCTTCTGACCCATCCCGCCTCCCGCATCCCGAGCCATCATGCAAGCGGTCGTCAAGGAGAAACCCGCCCCCGGTCTGAAGGTCGCGACCGTTCCCAAGCCGACTGCGGGGCCCGGGGAGGTGCTGATTGCCGTGCGCCACGCCGGCGTGTGCGGCACCGATCTGCACATCGCGGATTGGGACGACTGGGCACAGCACCGGATCAGGCCGCCCGTGGTCGTGGGGCACGAGTTCGCGGGCGAGATCGCCGCCATGGGTGACGGGGTCGAGGAGGTCGCGGACCTGAAGGTCGGACAACTCGTCACCGCCGAGGGACACATCGTGTGCGGCCACTGCCTCCAGTGCCGCACCGGCAACGGGCACATCTGCCGCAACACCCGCATCATCGGCGTGGACCGGGACGGGGCGTTCGCCCAGTACATCACGATGCCCGTCACCAACGTGCTGCCCCTGAACGGCATCCCCACCACCGTGGGGGCGATCATGGACCCCATCGGGAACGCGTTCCACACGGTCCTGACCGCGGACATCCCGGGCAGCACGGTATTCATCGCGGGGTGCGGACCGATCGGGTGCTTCGCCGTAGGCATCGCGCGCGCCGCCGGTGCCGCGAAGGTCATTGCGTCGGATGTGAACGCCAGGCGGCTCGAGCTCGCCGCCCGGATGGGCGCGCACCTGACCATCAACGCTGCCGAGGACGACGTGGTGCGCACCGTCCTCCAGGCGACGGGCGGCGAGGGCGCGGACGTCGTGTGCGAGATGTCCGGCGTGCCGTCCGCCCTGCACCAGGCATTCGCCGCCGTGCGGATGGGCGGCCGCGTCCAGCTGCTCGGCATTCCCAAGGACGCCGTGCCGGTGGACTTCGCCAGCGAGATCATCTTCAAGGGCATCACCGTCTACGGCGTCATCGGCCGGAAAATGTACGAGACCTGGGACCACATGCGCCGCTACCTGACGTCGGGACTCCTCGACCCGCGCCCCGTCATCACGCACCAGTTCCCCCTCGCCCGGATCGACGAGGCCCTCGCCGCGATCCGCTCGGGGGGCGCGGGAAAGATCATCCTGGAGATCGCATGAGCTTGCGAACCCGGCTCGAGGCCGAGCTCGACCAGTTCAAGCGCGACGGCGTCTACAAGCGCCTCAACTACCTCGCCTCCCCCCAGGACAGCCGCGTTCAGATGGAAGGGCGTGGCGAGGTCGTGATCCTGTCCTCGAACAACTACCTCGGCCTCTGCAACGTCCCCGAGGTGATCGCGGCCGGCAAGCGCGCCCTCGACCGGTTCGGCGCCGGCACGGGGTCGGTGCGCTTCATTTGCGGGACGTTCACCATCCACCGTGAGCTGGAACAGGCGCTCGCCCATCTGGTGGGCTGCGAAAGCTCCCTCACGTACGCGAGCTGCTGGAACGCGAACGAGGGGCTGTGCCCCACGCTGCTCGGCGAACAGGATATCGTGATCTCCGACCAGCTGAACCATGCCTCGATCATCGACTCGATCCGTCTCGCGAAGACCATCACGAGATGCCAGACCGCGGTTTACAAGCATGCCGACATGGCGGACCTGGACGACCGGCTCAAGGCGGCGAGGGATGCGCGGCTCAGGCTGATCTTCACCGACGGTGTGTTTTCGATGGAGGGCGACATCGCGAAGCTGCCCGACATCGTGGCGCTCGCACAGCGGTATGACGCCGTCGTGGCGGTCGATGACTCCCACGCTACGGGCGTCCTGGGGCAGACCGGGCGAGGCACCGCCGAGCACTACGGCATGCTGGGTCAGGTGGACATCATCACATCCACGCTCGGCAAGGCACTCGGAGGCGCCGCAGGTGGGTTCACGGCTGGCCCGGCGGCGCTCACCGACTACCTCACCCAGCGCTCCCGCCCCCAGCTCTTCAGCAACGCCCTTCCCCCCACGGTGGCGGGAAGCGCCCTCGCAGCGATCCGCCATCTCGAGGCGCACCCACAACTCGTCGAGCGGCTGCGCCAAAACGCGGGCTACTTCCGCGAGCAGCTCGCCGCCCTCGGGTTCAGGCCCCTCCTTGGGGAGACGCCGATCGTACCCGTCATCCTGGGCGAAACCGCCGCGGCGATGCAGATGAGCGACATGCTATTGCGCGAGGGGGTCTTCGTCACCGGATTCGGCTACCCGGTGGTCCCACAAGGACAGGCCCGGGTTCGTTGCCAACTCTCAGCCGCCCACACTCGCGACGACCTCGACTTCGCGCTCCAGGCGTTCAAGCGAGTCGGTACCAAGCTGGGGCTGATTTAGTTTCGGGTTGTATTCGGGTCAATTGGCTTGAAGTAATTTCAAGGTGTATGCGGTTAAGCCGAAGGAGTATCGCGCATTCCGACCGAACCTCCTATTTTGTGGTCCCCCCCCGCACCGCCTTGAGCGGGGGGAAAGTCTCGTCCTGGAGGAGTCGTCCCATGCGGGCAGTCACTGTGGTAGGGGCGTTGCTGGCGGGCGGAGCATCCACGCTGAGCGCCCAGCACGCGCACCAGGTGGAGTTAGGGGGGTTCGGCACCTACACCCGGTACGACAAGGCTTTCCAGCTCGACAACCAGTTCGGCGGCGGCGGGCGGGTCGGGTTCTTTCTCAGCAATGCTCTCGGCCTGGAGCTGGATGGAACCCTTACATACCCGAACCCGACAGCCGGCGGCACACACGCACAGATGCGGTGGGCCAGCGCGAGCCTGGTGCTCAATTCGGGCGGCGATAGGAACATCCTGTACCTGCTCGGCGGCTACTCGCGGATGGACAATGGGGTCAACGCGCCGTACAACTTCGTCCTCAATGCCGCCCACGCCGGCATCGGCGACCGGATCTTCATCACCGACCGATTCGCCCTCCGCCTCGAGGCCCGGGGCTATTACTCGCCCGACTCGGCGTTCGGCAAAACCTCGAGCACCCACATTCTGGGGTCGGTCGGTCTCTCGTACTTCTTCTTCGGCGGGCCTCCGGCGGAGAAGGCCCCGGAGATCCCGAAGGCACGGCGCGACTCGATCGTGGCCGCCGGGGGCAAGGTCCCCGAACGACCCCGTCCGCGGCCCGGTGGTGGGGGCGGGGGAGGCGGAGGTCGTGCTTCGTACGAGCAACGCACCGGCGATTGGACTCACAAGTGGTTCTGGGGCGGCCAGGGCGGCATCATGTCCGTGAAGACGAACCTCGAGAGCATTTCCTTCCAGCCGACGGTAGGGGGACACTGGTTGATCACCGGCACGGAGGCGGCGATGTACGTGAGCTACGACCAGGCAGTATTCATCTCGCCGCAGCAGTGGTTCGTGTTGGCCAGCCCCAACCTGGGCGGCACGTTCAAGTTCGACGGCGTGCGCCGGGTCATGGCCGGCATGCTCGCCTTTCCGGTGAGGCAACGGATCGAACCGTTCGGCGGCGGCGGCTTTGCCATCATGCAGGCGCGGGGGATCGAAGCCACGACGGGGAGCTGCCTGGGCTGCGCGTCGAGCTCCGACAGCTCGGTGGTGCTTGCGGCCGCCAACAACCAGGGGACCCGCGCGTTCGTCTGGATCATGGGTGGCATCGACATCAACCAGGGGCGGCTGGCACTATTCGGCCACTACATCCTGACGTCGTCCTCCGGCAACTTCGCGATCCAGGGCTCGACCAACACGATCCAAGGCGGGATCCGCTACTCCCTAGGGAGCGCCAAGGAGGTGCTTACCGAGGGGCACTGACACCCACGGCGAGCCTTCGATTACAAAGCGGAGCGGCCACTCGGCCGCGCGTGAGATGCCGATACGCGGCGTCGCGACGACGGGGAGTCGCTGTCTCGCCGGTCCGCGCACGATCCGCAACGGTCCGCGTTGCAGGGACACCCCGTCCAATCGCCCTGGCCGGTCCGGAGCACAGGCGCTCGTCGGAAACGCCGCCGCGGCGCCGGCGCATGGTCTCGAGACCGTCCAGTGGCTCGAGGGCGTGAATCAAGACGGCGGCTGGGAATCCCTCCGCTTCCGTCACCGCGTTCAAGCACCAGTGCATGCCGTAAGTGAAGTACACGTACGCGGTGCCGGGGGGGCCGAACAGGCTCTCGTTGCGCCCGGTGCGGCGGGCGCCGTAGCCGTGGCAGGCAGGGTCCTCGGGGCCGACGTACGCCTCGGTCTCAACGACCCGGCCGGCGACCACCCGCCCCCCGACCTCGCTGATCAGGACCTGGCCTAAAAGCCTACGCGCGACCTCGGAAGTCGGTCGCGCGTAGAATGATGCTGGAAGTGGCGAATCCCTCACTCGCCAATCAGCCCCCGTTTCACTCTCGTCCAGAAGGACTCGCCCCCGCCCCCGCCCGCTGTCCCTTCGCCTTCCGAGTCCCTGCCTTCGCGCTCCGGCGATGGCGATGGCTCTCGTGCCGCTGGGGCCGCGGGTGGCTCAGGTGGCGCCGCGTGTGAGAGCGATTCCTGCGCCTCTCGAGCCGGACGGCTCAGCCGTCCCTCGGAGTCGGAGCGTCCACGGCCACTGCGTCCACGGCCACCCCTGCGGCTGCGGCCCCGCTCACCGCGCTCCCCGGGTTCTCCTTGCTCCCGCTCGGTGCGGGCAGGGGCCCCCCCTCCCCCTCCCCCTCCCCCGCCGCCACGCCCACGCCCGCCGCGACCACTCCCCCCCCGGCCCCGCCCCGCTCCCCTGCGCTCCTCTTCGGTCGGTGCGGAGCCGGGCACGCCGCCCGCCGCGGGTGGACTGTCGGTCCCCAAGGTCTCAGGGACCACGGGGCGCGTCGGGATCAGCTCGATCCGCGGTTTGAAGTTGGGATCCACCTCGACGACCCCGATCTTCTGTACCTCAGGGGGCGGCACGCGCAGTCCCCGCGAACCGCGGCGGAACCGGGCGCTGCGGGCGGGGATTCCAGCCAGCGGCGCGGGCTGGGACGCCACTGCGGGCGCGACCGAGCTCGCCTGTAATGGCTCCTCGTCTCCGGCCTCCCGCTCGTCTTCCGCACCTTCGTCCGCCTGAGGCTCCGCCTCCGGCTGCGCGGCGACCACCGCCTCGGGCCGCAACCTCACGGCATAGGCGCCGTCGTCCTCCTTGGACAGGTCGATGATTTCGGCGTCGTGGGCCTGGCGCAGCAGCTTGGGGAAGCGCTCGCGCTCGAGCGGCTCGGCTTCAGCCCCCAGCTCGATCATCGTGTCGCGCAGCTCGTCCGCGCTAACGGACTTGTCGCTCCCGCCGAGTCGGAACAGCGCCTGCTTG
>QHVD01000186.1 GCA_003222235.1 Gemmatimonadota bacterium
CTACGTCGGGGGCAACACGAAGTTCTACGGCGCCGCGTTGTTCCGGCTGCGCGAGCGCGACTTCGGCGAGCTGCGCCATCACGGCGGCATCTCACCCGCCTGGCCGATCTCGTACGCCGACCTCGAGCCGTACTACAGCGAGGCCGAGCGGCTGTACCAGGTCCACGGCGAGCGTGGCTGCGATCCGACTGAGCCGCCGGCGGCCGCCCCGTACGCGTACCCGCCTGTCAGCCACGAGCCGCGCATCCAGCAGCTCGCCGACGACCTCCGCCGCGTGGGTCTGCGCCCGTTCCACGTGCCCCTCGGCGTGATGCTCGACGAGCGCAACCCGCGCACCAGCCGCTGCATCCGGTGCAACACGTGCGACGGCCACCCGTGCTTGATCTACGCCAAGTCCGACGCCCAGGTGGTGTGCGTGGATCCGGCGCTCGCCTACCCCAACGTCACCCTGCTCACGAACGCCTACGTGGCACGCCTCGATACCGGGCCTTCGGGCCGCGCGGTGACGAGCGTCCAGGTGCGGCGCGACGGCGCCACGGAGACGTACTCGGCGAACATCGTAGTCGTCTCGTGCGGCGCGATCAACTCGGCGGCGCTGCTCCTGCGCTCGGCGAACGACGGGCATCCTCAAGGCCTGGCGAACGGCTCGGGCGTCGTGGGACGGCATTACATGTCGCACATCAACTCGGTGTACCTGGCGCTCTCCAAGTGCGCGAACCCGACGCGCTTCCAGAAGACGCTCGCAGTCAACGACTTCTACTTCGGCTCGAAGGAGTGGCCCTACCCGATGGGGCACATCTCCTTCGTGGGAAAGACCGACGGTCACGTGCTGGCGGCCGGCGCGCCCGCGCTCGTCCCGGGGATGACGCTCGAGCTGATGGCGCAGCACTCGCTCGATTTCTGGCTCACCTCGGAAGACCTGCCGCACCCGGACAATCGCGTGACGATGGACCGCGACGGCACCATCCGGCTCTCGTACACACCCAACAATCACGAGGGCCACGAACGTCTCGTCGCGAAGCTCAAGGAAGTCCTCGACCCCATCGGCTGCGAGAAGCACCTGATCCCGTTCTTCTCGCGGCAGATCTTCCTGGGTCAGGGAATCCCGCTCGCGGGCGTAGCGCACCAGAACGGCACCATCCGGTTCGGGAACGATCCCGAGACCTCCGCACTCGATCGCAATTGCAAGGCGCGCGAGCTCGACAACCTGTACGTGGTGGACGGCAGCTTCTTCCCCTCGAGCGGCGCCGTGAACCCGGCCCTGACCATCATGGCCAACGCGCTGCGGGTCGGCGACCACATCCTGGAGCGCTTGCAGTGAAGCTCGCGCGCCTCGCCGTCCTGGCGCTGGCGCTCGGCGCCGCGGCGCTCCCAGCCCAGCAGCCCCGCGCCAACCAGGGCACCGCGCTGGCGGCCCGGACGGCCGCGGTCGCCGCGGTCGGTCCGGTCGCGCTCACGGTGTCCGACATGGACCGCTCGCTGGCGTTCTACACCGGAGTGCTCGACTTCCGCAAGATCGCCGACACGGTCGTGGACGAGGACAGCTACGGCCGCCTCGAGGGTGTCCCCGGCTCGCGCATGCGCATCGTGCGGCTGCGGCTTGGGGAGGAAACGCTGCAACTCATGGCCTGGCGCCGCCCCACGGGTCGCTCCGCCCCGGCCGGCGCCCGCAGCAACGATCGCTGGTTCCAGCACGTCGCGATCATCGTGCGCGACATGGACAGCGCCTACGCGGTGTTGCAGGCGCATGGCGTGGAGCGGGTGTCGCCGGCGCCGCAGCGCCTGCCCGACTGGAACCGCAATGCCGGCGGCATCCGCGCGTTCTACTTCCATGATCCCGATCGGCATCCGCTCGAAATCCTCCAGTTTCCGCCCGACAAGGGCGATCCCAAGTGGCGGCGCGCGAGTGCCGGCGGACGGCTGTTCCTCGGGATCGACCATACCGCGATCGTCGTCTCGAACACCGAGACGAGTTTGCGCTTCTACCGCGACCTGCTGGGGCTCCGCATCGCCGGCAAGAGTCTCAACTATGGCCCCGAGCAAGAGCGGTTGAACAACGTCCCCGGGGCGCGGCTCCGCATCACCAGCCTGCGTGCCGCGGCGGGCCCCGGGATCGAGTTTCTCGAGTACGTCACCCCGCGCGACGGCCGGCCCGCCCCCGCAGACGAGCGCGCCAACGACCTCGTCCACTGGCAGACGGTCGTCGCGACCGGAGACCCCGAGCGCCTGGCCTCCCGCCTCACGACCGCGGGCGTGCGGTTCGTCTCGCCCGGCGTCGTGCGGGTCGCGGATGGCGCGCTCGGCTTCGACCGCGGCTTTCTGGTGCGCGACCCCGACGGCCACGTCGTCCAGGTCATCACCCCTAACTGACGTGATTCACTCTTTCGTGGAGAAATCGGCCATGTCCCCTAGCCTCGCCTCGAACCGCGCCGCCCAGCCGGCCGTCGACGAACGCGGTCCCCGGAAGATGATGAAAGCGATCGCCGTGTTCCCCGGCCGGCCCGGATCGGTGCACCTCGCGGAGCTGCCCATGCCCTCGGTGACCGACATCCCGGGGGGCCGGGGCGTCCTCGTACGCATCCTGCGGGTCGGCGTGGACGGCACCGACAAGGAGATCAACGCGGCCGAGTACGGAGAAGCGCCCGAGGGCAGCCCGTTCCTCGTGCTCGGCCACGAGAGCTTCGGCGTGGTGGAGGAGGTCGGCGCGCGGGTGACGGAGGTCATGGCGGGCGACTACGTGGTCGCGACGGTGCGCCGGCCCGGGATGAGCATCTACGACCGCATCGGCACGTCCGACATGACGACCGACGACGTGTACTTCGAGCGGGGGATCAGCCGGCGGCACGGGTTCCTCACGGAGCACTACGTCGAGGACCCCGAGTTCCTGGTCAAGGTGCCGCAGGGCCTGGGCGATGTGGGCGTGCTGCTCGAGCCCACGACGGTCGTGGAGAAGGGTATCGCGCAGGCGTTCGAGATCCAGCGCCGGCTGCGGGTGTGGCGGCCCCGCAAGGCGGCGGTGATCGGCGCGGGCACGATCGGGCTGCTCGCGACGCTGGCGCTCCGGCTGCGAGGCGTCGAGGTGACGACGTTCGCCAAGCAACCGCGCCCGTACTTGAATTCGGATCTCGTGGAGACGCTGCGCGCCCGCTATGCGTCCGCCGCAGAGGGCTCTTTCCTCGACGTCGCGGCGAAGTACGGGCCGTTCGATCTGATCTTCGAGGCGTCCGGGTTCGCGCCGCTGGTGTTCGACGCGATGCAGGCGCTGGCAAAGAACGGAGTGCTGGTGCTGTCGAGCGTCACGGGGAGTGACCACAAGGTCGAGGTGCCCGCCGACCGGATCAACCTCTCGTTCGTGCTCGGCAACAAGGTCATGGTGGGGACGGTGAACGCGAACCGCGAGTATTTCGAGACGGGTGTGAAGGATCTGTCGCAGGCGGCCCTCGAGTATCCGGGATGGCTCAATCGGCTGCTGACGCACCCGGTGAAGGGGCTCGAGAACTACCGGCAGTTGTTCGACTACCTCGAGCACGGCCAGGGCGTGATCAAGGTGTTCTGCCAAGTGGCACAGGACTGACGCGAACGGGAGGAGTACGACCATGTCGACATGGAAGACATTGACGCTGGCCGCCGTGATGCTGACCGTGGCCGCGGGGCGCGCCCGAGGCCAGGGGGGCCAGGGGGGCCAGGTGACCGACAAGAAGACGATCAGCCTCGAGGGCGCCAAAGCCGTTGCGGCCGCCGCCGCAGCCGACGCGCGCCGCAACAACGAGGGCGGCTCGATCGCCGTCGTGGACGACGGCGGCAACCTGATCTACGTCGAGCGCCTGGACCCCACGTTCCCGGCGTCGGCCGAGATCGCGATCCACAAGGCCCGCACGGCCGCCCTGTTCCAGCGGCCCAGCAAAGTCCTGGAGGACGCGATCTCGAGCGGGCGGACCTCGCTCCTCAAGGTGGCCGAGGCGCCGCTCCAGGGCGGCGAGCCGATCCGCGTTAACGGCGTGATCGTCGGCGCGATCGGCGTGAGCGGCGCCGCGAGCGCGGCGCGCGACGAAGCGATCGCCCTGGTGGGCGCCGCTGCCCTCGCCGCCACAACCAGCAACCGCTGATCGGAAGGGAGCGAAAGTCATGCGGTCCGTGTACCGGCTCTTGTTGGTGAGCGGTTTCGCGTTGCCCCTCGGCAGCGCGCGCGCCCAGAGCACGATGGCCCCGGCGGCGAACATCACGTTTTTCGACAGCAGCACCGTGGCGGCCGCGTTCGCCAAGGGAAAG
>QHVD01000603.1:0-2226 GCA_003222235.1 Gemmatimonadota bacterium
CCTGTGCCGCGCGCTCGTCGGGACCGATGATGACCGCTCGGGGCGCGCCGCGCGCGGCGGCCAGCTCGAGCTGCTTGCGGATGGCGGCGGGCCGCAGTCCATACTCGACCGCCACCCCTCGGTCGCGGAGCTCGTGCGCGAGCTTGACCACAGGCGCCACGTCTTCCGCGCTGACCGCGATCAAAAAGGCGTCGAGCTGACCTGACGACTCGAACGCACTCTGCCGCTCGCGCAACAGCTCGCCGAGCACCACGTCTCCCATGCCGAACCCCACGCAGGGAAGGTCGGTGCCGGCGATCTGCTCGATGAGGTCGTCGTAACGGCCACCTCCGCAGATCGCGCGCAAGGACTTTTTCGCGTCGAACAGCTCGAATACGAGCCCGGTGTAGTAAGCGAGGCCCCGCACGATCCGAAAGTCCACGTCAACGAAGTCGCCCAGACCCATCGTGTTGAGCCGGTCCACGCACTCGCGCAGCGGCTCAGCGGCGGGGGCCTCGAGCAGATCGCCCGCCCCGCGCCCCGGGGACTGCTGCAAGCCCGCGAAGAACGAGTCGAGCGACGCGGCACCAGGGCACCCTCCAGTTGCCGTTTCGCCCCTGCGGGGTCACGCTCGAACTTGTCGAGCGCCGCCAGGACTCCGGCAATCTCCTCCTCACGGACTCCGTGCTCGCGCTCGAGCTGGGCCACAACGATCCGGCGATCGGACACCCGCAGCCGCACGTCGGCGGAGTCGAGGCCGAAGGCTCGCATGATGTCGAGCGCCGCGGCCATCACCTCCGCGTCTGCCGCGGGACCCGCTTCCCCGATGATGTCCATGTTGAGCTGGAAGTGCTCCCGCAGCCGCCCCCGCTGCTGCCGCTCGTAGCGGAACAGCTGTGGGATTGAGAACCAGCGAATCGGCTTCTTCAGGGCCTGGGCCCGTGCGCCCACCATGCGGGCGAGGGTGGGGGTCATCTCGGGACGCAGCGCCACCTTGCGTCCGCCTTTGTCCTCGAACGCGTACAGCTGCTGCACGATCTCCTCGCCGCTCTTGCCGGTGTAGAGCTCCAAGGGCTCGAGGGGGGGCCCGTCGTATTCTTCGAAGCCGTACCGGCGCGCTACGCTGCGCCAGGTGGCGAAGATGTGAGCACGGAGGGCCAGTTGTTCAGGGTAGAAATCGCGGAAGCCGGGTAGGGCTTGTCCTTGCATCGCAACAATTTAGCCGACGGCGGCGAGGCGGAGCAATGGGCGCGCGCTCGTCCCCTCTCTCTTCCTTCTGCCCGCGATACAGCCAAACGAGTCGCAGACCGTATACTGCACCCGCTGCCCCAAATGATTTCGGCCGCCCAGTGGCCTCGTCCTATCAGTATCCCTCAAGCCCGAGTGCCAGCCCAGCCGTACCGAAATCAGGGCCGCCGCGGCTCGTATTGTGGAATGGATCCCCGGTAGAAGCGCAGCGACTCGCGCACATCCGTGTCGGTGGAATCGAGCCGGGCGGCGAGATCTTCGTCCTGGAAGGCGCGGCTGAACCATGGGGAATCTTGCGGCGGGGGCGAGAGCTGTCCGATTGCGTACTCGGCGCTCGAGCGATAGTCCAGCAACCCCAGGTGCTGCGGATGCTGCGCGAGGGCACGATCGAAGTCTTCCAGCTTCATCCGGTAATAGTGCTTTCCGCGGCCGAGGCGGAACTCCCAGAAATCCGCCGTCGCGAGACTGCGATTGTAGGCCGCGAGCGCGCCGGCAGTGTCCCCCCTACGTTGCAGCACGTCGCCCGAGTCCCATGCCGCAAATCCGGCCAGGGCGCGGAGCCGCGGGTTGATCGTGGCCAGTGGCTCGGACTCGCGCGCGAGCTCAGCAAGCTCGGGGTAGGAGCCGCCCCAGCGGGGAACCAGGGTATATCCCAGTCGCGCCCGCAGAATGAACGTGTTCGGCTGAATCACGAGTCCCTGCTCGAGCAGACGGCGCGACTGCCTAGCGTCCCCCTCGAACAACGCGTGTCTCATGAGGAGGTGGTAGGCCACGAGGGAGCAGGGATTGCCTTGCAGGGCGATGTCGATGTCGCGGCCGGCCCGAGCAAAGTACCGGGCCGCCCGCGCGAAGTTTTGCTGCGGAGTCTCGCGGGCGTAACGGGCGCCGCGGGCTGCCCAGGCGGACTCCGTATAGTAGGCCGCGCGGGCGAGCCTGGCAGCCGTCGAACCGGGATGGCTTCCCACCCAGGCGTCGAGGCGGGGCTCGAGATCGGGCACT
>QHVD01000603.1:2335-2789 GCA_003222235.1 Gemmatimonadota bacterium
ACGGACCGCGATCCGGTCGGTCGTCGCCTGGGGATAACCGAGATCGGATTCTCCCTCGAGGGCCGCTCCTCGCACTTGCTCAGCTCGACACCCCGAGGGGACCAGCGGAACACTCGACGGTCGAGTGGAGCGATCCAGGACCGTGACCAGCAGCTCCAAAAAGCGCTGTGTGCGCGGCTTTATGGTGTGGAACTGGTTCCACGCTGCCGTGAAGCGGCCGCGCGTGCAGGTCGGCGGATCGACGACGGCGAGCTCGCCCGGCCGCTGCTGTCGAGCCGTGATCGAGCAACGCCTGGTGCTGAACCGGTGCGACGCGGACGCCGTCCAGCCCGAAGCGCTGGCGTTCTCGATAACGATGGTGACCCCGGAAGACGGCACGTAGTCCGCGATGGCGGCGAGGTCGCTCGCATAGACAGGTCCGGCAGAGCGGTGCAGATCCTGCGCGGTCACCAGG
>QHVD01000014.1 GCA_003222235.1 Gemmatimonadota bacterium
AGACGGTCGTGGCGCCTGATATCATCCCGACGAACATCCCCCCCGTGAATCTCCAGGAGCACTTTGACCCGAAGGACTATTCGGGCACCGGCGTCGAGGGCGGCATCTCCACCGGGATCGTGCCGACAGGCAACGAAGTGTTCATGGAAGCGATCGTGGAAGAGAAGCCTTCGGTGCTTTCCGGTCCGCAGCCGCAGTACCCGGAATTGCTCCGGCAGGCCGGGATTCAGGGGCGGGTGATGGTGCAGGCGATCATCGACACGACGGGCAGGGCCGAGCCGGCCTCGCTCAAAATCATTGCGAGCCCGAACCCGGGCTTCGACCAGTCGGCCAAGAATTACGTTCTGAAGGCGCTGTTCCGGCCGGCGCGCGTGCACGGCCGGGCCGTGCGCGTGCTCATCAATATCCCGATCGATTTCAAGATCACGGGCCGTTGAGGCCCCAACCCGCTGAAGCGCGGAGGAGTCGGCGCCCATGCAACTCTCGCTCTACGATCTGTGGCTGTCGATGGGCTTGTTCGCCAAAGGCATCGTCGTCGTCATGGCAATCATGTCGCTCTTCTCCTGGACTCAAGCCTTCCAGAAGTGGTGGCAGATCTGGCGGTCCCAGCAGGAGACCAAGAAGTTCGCCCCCGAGTTCTCCCGCTTCCTCCAGGAAGAGCAGCTTGACGGCGCCATCAAGCTGGCGGAGAAGCAGAAGCGGAGCCACGTCGCCCGGGTCGTCGGCGAGGCGCTGTCCGAGGTGAAGCCCCTGCTGCGCGATCGCGCCACGATCACCGCCGCGGACATCAACTCCGTGGAACGCGCGGTAGAGCGCGAGATGCTGATCGTGGCGGCCGAGTTGAAGCGCGGTCTCGGCGTCCTCGCCACGACCGGCGCCACGGCGCCGTTCGTGGGCCTGCTCGGCACCGTGATGGGGATCGTGAATGCGTTCACCGGCATGGCGGCCTCGGGCGGCGGCGGCTCGCTCGCGTCGGTGTCGGCCGGCATCGCCGAAGCGCTCATCACGACGGCGTTCGGGCTCATGGTGGCGATCCCGGCGGTGTGGCTGTACAACTACTTCACGACGAAGATCGACTTCCTCTCCGTCGAGATGACCTATACCTCGAAGGAGCTGATCGACTACCTGATCAAGAGCGTCGGGTCGGAGTTCGGCCGGTCGATCTTCACGAAGGAATTCCAGACGCAGAAGGCGTCACAGACCAGTGGCCCTGTCAGCCACTAGCGCCAGCGCCAAGGCGGCCGTCAAGGCGGACATCAACGTCACGCCGCTGATCGACGTGATGCTGGTGCTGTTGATCATTTTCATGATCGTCACGCCCATCATCGCCGCCGGCTTCCAGGCGCAGATCCCGCGCTCCGAGAACCCCGAGCTCCGCCCCGAAGGGCCCGATGAGGTCCGGCTCGGCATTGATAAGGATCGGAAGTTCTACCTCGATATGGGTGAAGGGCCCCGGCAGATCACCGACGATGCCCTCCCCGGCCGGCTCGAGGCCATCTATGCCGCGCGGACCAAGGACAAGATCCTGTTCCTGAAGGCCGACCAGAACATCGACTTTGCCCGCGTGCAGCAGGCGATCGAGATCGCCCGGAAGTCGGGGGTCCGAGTGGTCGGCGCGATCACCGAGCAGAAGCAGGCGCTCACCAAGAAGAAGGAAGGGAGCTGACCGATGGCGATGGGGTCCACCGGCGGCGGCGAGGGGCTCAGCTCCGACATCAACGTCACGCCGCTGATCGATGTGCTGCTGGTGCTGCTGATCATCTTCATGATCACGCAGCCGATGTCGCGCAAGGCGTTCGACGTGCAGGTGCCGCCCGAGCAGCGGAGCCAGCAGAAGCACCAGCAGTCGAGCCAAATCGTGCTCGAGCTGAAGCCGGACGGGTCGTACGCCATCAACGGCCAGCCGCTCGCCTCGAGCCAGCTGGCCGCCAGGTTCCACGAGATCTACGACCCGCGGCCAGCGAAGCTGCTGTTCATCAAGGCGGCGCCGAACCGGAAGTACGGCGAGGTGATGGAGGCGATGGACATCGCTCATGGCGCCGGGGTGCAGGTCATCGGCTTCACGCCACCCGAACCGGGCAAGTAGGGGCGTAGCAAGGGCGCAGCAGGCTGAGCCCCAACGCGCGTTTTCTGGGGGCCGTCGGTGCGGGGGCGCGGCAATGCCGCGCCCCTCCGTGCGTTTGGCGGGGTACGTATCCCCGTGACTGGGAGCCCGCCATCCACGCGCCGCATCCTCCCCGGACTCCGTCTCCCCCTTGGGCGGCGGCGGATCGCTCCCGGGGCGGGCGTGTCGTTCCTCCTGCACGCGGCGCTCATCCTTTTCCTGGTGGTGCGCGGCCGCGAATTGCTTGACACCCGGGCGAGGACGCAGGGTTGGCCCGGGGGCGGGGCCGGGGGCGTGGGCGGACCCGGGCGGCGGGAGGTGAACTTCTTCGCTCTTCCAGCGAGCGGCGCTCCCGCTGCGGTCGAGCTCCCCGCACCTCCCCACGTGCCCGTGGCCGATCTCTCTCTGCTCCAGGCTGTGCGCCTGGACCTGCCACGCCTTGAGTTGCCTGCCGTCGCGCCGGCGCTGGGGACGGTCGCTGCGGCGACGGGCGCCGCCGCGACCGGGTCGGGCCTGGGGCCCGGAGGGGGGGCGGGGGTGGGTCCAGGGGCCGGACCGGGAGCGGGGTCCGCCCTGGGGCCTGGAACGGGAGACGCAGGTAGTTACATTTTCGTCGCCGCGCCGCGGATGGCGATTCTGCCTCCGCTGGCCAGTGTCCCCCGCTCCGTGGCCGGCCGCACGTACCGGGTGCGCTTCTGGGTCGGCGCCGAAGGGCGCGTGACGCGGATCGAAGTGGATCCGCCGATCCCGGACGCGGATTACGGCCGAGAGTTCCGGCAGCGTATGATGGCGTACCAGTTCTACCCGGCCCGCACGCGGGACGGGCGGAGCGTGGCAAGCGTCGTAACGGTCCCCGTCCGAATTGGAAACTAGCCCGCCGGCGGCGGGCTCCAAGGAGCCAAAACTCGCTATGCTGATTCCCCTCGTCCTGGGGTTGAGTGTGTTCGCCCTGGCCGTCGCCGTGGGCCTCGCGCGGTGGGTGCTTCGGCAGGACAACGGTACCCCGCAGATGCGGACGGTGTCGGATGCGATTCAGGAGGGCGCCGCCGCATTCCTGCGGCGCCAATACCGGACGATCTTCGGCCTGAGCATCGTGCTCGCCGTGCTGATCTTCGTGCTGTACGCGTTCTTCCGGACGCCGCATCCGGGCGAGCCGTCGGCCACGACGATGGCGGCTTGGACCACGCTCTCCTTCGTCTTCGGCGCCGTGTGCTCTGGTGTCGCCGGGCTGATCGGCATGTTCGTCGCGGTGCGCGCCAACATCCGTACGGCGAGCGCCGCCCGCTCGAGCCTGAACCGGGCGCTGCAGATCGCCCTGCGCGGCGGCGCGGTGAGCGGGTTGTTCGTCGTGGCGATGAGCCTGCTCGGCGTGGGCGGGCTGTACACGATCGTGCACGCGCTCGACGTCGTGCCGGCCGAGCGGATTCCGCTGCTGATCGTGGGCTACGGGTTCGGGGCCTCGTTTGTCGCCCTGTTCGCCCAGCTCGGCGGCGGCATTTACACCAAGGCGGCCGACGTGGGCGCGGACCTCGTGGGCAAGGTGGAGGCCGGGATTCCCGAGGATGACCCGCGCAACCCGGCCGTGATCGCGGACCTGGTGGGGGACAACGTGGGCGACTGCGCCGGCCGCGGCGCCGACCTGTTCGAGTCCACCGCCGCAGAGAACATCGGCGCCATGATCCTCGGCGCCGGCCTCGCCGCCGCGAACCCGACGGCGTTCGGCGGCGTGGCCATGCTGGGCGTGATCCTCTTCCCGCTCGTCGTGCGTGCCTTCGGGCTCGTCGCCTCGATCATCGGGATCTTGATCGTCAAAGCACGAGAGGACGAGGACCCGATGCACGCCCTGAACCGCGGCTACATGGCGACGGCGGTGCTCGCGGCCGTCGGCTTCACCGCGGGGACCTGGTGGCTCTTGAACCCCGTCGGCGCCCCGGATGCCTGGTGGCATTTCGCGCTGTGCGGCGTCATCGGCATTGCCACCTCCATCGCGTTCGTCTACATCACCCAGTACTACACCGAGTATCGCTACCGCCCCGTGAAATCGATTGCCGCCGCGTCCGTCACCGGCCCGGCGACGAACATCATCGCGGGGTTTGCCGTGGCGCTCGAGTGCACGGCGCTCCCGACGTTCGCGATCGGAACGGCGATCATCGCGTCCTACAAGATCGGCGTTTCCAGCGGGCTCGAGCACGCCGGGCTGTTCGGGACGGCGGTCGCCACCATGGGGATGCTCGGCACCGCCGCCTACATCCTCGCCATGGACACGTTCGGCCCGATCACCGACAACGCGGGCGGGGTGATCGAGATGTCGCACCAGCCCGAGGACATCCGGCGCCGCACCGACCGGCTCGACGCGGTCGGCAACACGACCAAAGCGCTGACCAAGGGATACGCCATCGGCTCCGCCGATTCCTCCTGTTCTCGGCGTATCTGGACGAGATCCGCGCGCTGGGCTCGCCGCTCGCCGCCGTGGACATCTCGAAGCCGGAGGTGTTCGTGGGCGGCCTGCTCGGCGCGATGCTGGTGTTCTGGTTCTCGGCGCTCGCGATCGGGGCGGTCACCAGGGCCGCCGTGAGCGTGATCCAGGAAGTCCGCCGGCAGTTCCAGGCCGACCCGGGCATCCTCAAGGGGACCTCGAAGCCCGACTACGGCCGGGCGGTGGACATCGTGACGATCGGCGCGCTGAAGGAAATGGTCGCGCCGGGGCTGCTCGCCGTCGGCATGCCGATCGCCGTGGGGCTCGTCTTCAAGCTGTTCCACGTCGGCGGCGAGGCGGTGGCGGCATTCCTCATGGTCGGCACCATCGGCGGCATCCTCCTCGCCACGATGCTGAACAACGGCGGGGGCGCCTGGGACAACGCCAAAAAGTTCATCGAAACCGGCGAGTACGGCGGCAAGGGGAGCCCGGCCCACAAAGCGGGCGTGGTGGGCGACACCGTCGGTGATCCCTTCAAGGACACCGCGGGACCGTCGCTGCACGTCCTCATCAAACTCCTGAGCACGGTAACGCTGGTTCTGGCACCGCTCTTCGTATGAGACATCAGACGTCAGACATCAGACGTCAGTATCGAGATCCGACGCGCTGACGTCTGATGTCTGATGTCTGACGTCTCACGTCTCTTCGCCCGCAAGCCGATCGCAGAGCTGCTCGTCGAGGGTGAGAGCCCCTACGCCCTGAAGCGGGCGCTCGGGGCCGGCGACCTGGTCATGCTCGCCATCGGCGCCGTGATCGGCGCCGGGATCTTCGGCGCCATCGGCACCGCGGCGGCGGGGCAGTATGACGCGGCGGGCCATCTGGTCCGCAGCGGCGCGGGCCCGGCGCTGGTCCTGTCGTTCCTCCTCCTCGGCGTGGCCTGCGCCCTGGCCGGGCTGTGCTACGCCGAGCTCGCGGCGATGATCCCGCAGGCGGGGAGCGCCTACGCCTACTGCTACGCCACCCTCGGCGAGCTGGTGGCGTGGGTCATCGGGTGGGACCTGATCCTCGAGTACGCGGTGGGGAACGTGGCCGTGGCGATCTCGTGGGGGGACTACTTCACCTCGCTCCTGCGGAGCTTCGACTTCCGGCTCCCCGCGTGGCTCACGACCGGCTACCGAACCGCGCTGCTCTCGCCCGATCCCGCCGTCCACGGCCTGCTCCAGGACGCGCCTCACGTCGCCGGCATTCCGATGCTCGTCAACCTCCCCGCGTTCGTGATCGTCATGCTGATCACCTGGCTGCTCCTGCTCGGGGTGCGGGAGAGCGCCACGGTCAACAACATCATGGTGACGATCAAGCTGCTGGCGCTGGCGCTGTTCGTCGCGGCGGGGCTCACCCACATCGATCGGGCGAACTACCACCCCTTCGCGCCCAACGGCTTCCGCGGCATTCATCAGGGTGCCGCCATCGTCTTCTTCGCCTATATCGGCTTTGACGCCATTTCGACCGCCGCCGAGGAGACGAAAAACCCCCAGCGCAACCTGCCGATCGGCATCCTCGGCGGCCTCGCGATCTGCACGGTCATCTACATGATCGTCGGCACGGTGCTGACGGGGATGGTGCCGTACACGGAGCTCGTCGGTGTGGCCGATCCGCTCGCGAAAGCCCTGAACAGCGCCGGGTTCACGACGGTCGGCTGGATCGTGGCGCTCGGCGCGATCGTCTCCATGTCCGCGGTGCTGCTCGTGTTCCAGTACGGGCAGCCGCGGATCTTCTTCGCGATGGCGCGTGACGGGTTGCTGCCCCAATGGGCGGCCCGGGTGCACGCCAAGCACCGCGTGCCCCACATTACGACCCTGATCACCGGCCTCTTCGTCGCGCTGTGGTCGTTGATCGGCGATGCGGGCGAGACCTACGACCTCACCAACATCGGCACGCTGTTCGCGTTCGCGCTGGTCGCGGTCGGCGTGCTGGTGCTGCGGTACAAGGACCGCGACCGGCCGCGGCCGTTCCGCGTGCCGTTCGTGTGGGGCACCTCCCTCACCGCGGCGGCCCTGTGCGTGTTCGTCATGATCGGGCTCCCGCGCCAGGCATGGGAGCGCTTCGGAATCTGGCTCGCCATCGGCCTGTCACTGTACCTCGTGTATGGATACGGCCACAGCCGCCTGTCCGGTCTCTCCTCCCCCTCTGCGCCCCCGGGCGCGGGACGGTGAAGCTCCACACCAAGATCGTCCTGGGTTTGGCGCTCGGCGCCGCGTGCGGCATCGCGGCCAACCAGCTCGCACCCGGAGCCGAGTGGGTGCGCTGGGCCGGCGACAATATCGCCAACCCCGTCGGCCAGATCTTTCTGCGGATGCTGCTCATGACGGTCATCCCGCTGGTGTTCACGTCGATCACGCTCGGGGTCGCGGGGATCGGCGACATCCGCAGAGTGGGGCGCGTCGGCGCGCGGACCCTGATCTACTTCTTGCTCTCCACGGCGCTGTCCGCCGCCATCGGCCTCGTGCTCGTCAACTGGTTCCGGCCGGGAGCGGGTCTTGCGCCCGAGGTTCGCGAGCAGCTGATGACGACCTACCGCGCCCAGGCGCAGGGCCTGCAAGCCGCCGGCACCACGCACTTCGGCATCAATACGTTCGTCAACATGGTGCCGCGGAACCCGATTCAGGCGGCTGCGGGCATGGACCTCCTGGGCGTCATCTTCTTCTCGCTCGTGTTCGGCGCGGCGCTCACGCTGATCCCGGAGGACAAAGCGCGCCCGCTCGTTCGCGTGCTCGACGCGATAGGGGAGGCGATCGTCAGGATCATCGATCTCGCGATGAAGCTCGCCCCCTACGGCGTATTCGGGTTGATCTTCTTCACCACCTCCATATTCGGCTGGGGGATTCTCAACACCCTCTCCAAGTACGTGCTGGTCGTGTTGCTCGGGCTGCTCCTCCACGGGGCCGTGAGCCTGTCGCTGCTCGTGCGGGTGTTCGGCGGCCTCTCGCCACGCGCCTTCTGGAGCCGCATCGGTGCGAGCATCGTCACCGCGTTCTCGACCAGCTCGAGCAACGCGACGCTCCCGACCAACATCGCGGTGGCGGAGGAGGAGCTGAAGATCCCGCCCAAGATCGCGGGGTTTGTCCTGCCGCTCGGCTCCACCATGTGCATGAACGGCACGGCGCTCTACGAGGGGGTGACCGTTCTCTTCCTCGCGCAGGTGTTCGGCGTGGCGCTCGGCCTCACCGCCCAGATCGTGGTGCTGATCCTGAGCGTGATCACGGCGGTGGGCGCAGCGGGCGTGCCGGGGGGCTCGCTGCCGCTCCTCATGGTCGTGCTCGCCACGGTCGGCGTGCCGGCGGAGGGGATCGCGATCATCCTTGGCGTGGACCGGATTCTCGACATGTGCCGCACGACGATCAACGTGTGCGGGGACTTGACCGCCGCCGTGTACGTCGCGCGGGCGGAGGGGGAGTGGGATCCGCGTCCTCTAAACGAGAAGGCGTGAAAAAAACAAGAAGGCGTGAAAAAGAGACGTGAAAAGGAGACGTGAAAAGGAGACGTGAAAAGGAGACGTGAAAAGGAGACGTGAAAAAGAGACGTGGAAAGAAGGCGGCGGTGTCTGGACGCCTCCTTTTCACGTCTTCTTTTCACGCCTTTTTTTCACGTCTCTTTTTCACGCCTCTTTGTTCCTCCGCCGCCAACTTCAGCGCCCCGACGGGTGTATCGATCATGTTCCGCACCAGCCGGGCGCGGTGCACCTCCGCGGCGAGCCGCTCCCCGAAGGCCCCAAGGAGCGGCGACTGCGGGCGCAGCACGCCTCCCGTCATGGCGACCGGGATCGGTCCCGCGTCCGGAAAGTACTGTTCCAGCGCCGCGACGAGGTCCACGAGCTCCCGTGCCGCATCGGCGACGGCCCGCCGGGCGACGGCGTCTCCTTCACCCGCGGCGGTGAGCACGTGGGGCGCGAGCGCTGCGACCTGGGCCGGCGTCGCCGTCGACGCCCACCGTACCACCTCACCGAAGTGTTGCACGCCGAGCGCGCTGAGCACCCGTGCCAGCAAGGTGGTGGCTTCGCCCCTGCCGTCGTGCGCCCGCGCGGCGGCGGCGAGCGCCCGGCGCCCGAGCCAGTAACCGCCCCCCTCGTCGCCGACCTGCCAGCCGTGCCCGCCCGAGCTGTGGAGCCGCCCGCCGGGGTCGCGCGCGTACGCGATCGACCCGGTGCCCGCACTCACCAGGATTCCCGGGCCGCCCACGAAGGCCGTCGCGAGCGACGCCTCGGCGTCCGTCACTACCCGCACCTGTCGCGCCAGGCCGGTCCGGACCAGCGCCGCCGCGAGCTCGGCTTGCTCCTGCGGGCGGCCGGCGCCCGCCGCGCCGATCACCGCCCGCTCGGCGGGGAGGTCCAGTCCCGCCAGCCCCGCGGCCCGCCGCGCGGTCTCGACCAGCACGGCGGCGGACGCGGCGGCCGCCCCCGGCTTCATCGCCGCCGCGGGACCGTCTGCCCGGCCGAGGACCTTGAGGTCCGCGGTGCCGATCACGACCGTGCAGTGAGAGCCCCCGGCGTCGCCGCCGAGAAGGACGGTGGACGGACGGTCGGGCGGACCGGCGGACGGGGGAGGCATTGCGTGCTAACAGGATGCTGAAAGAGGTCGTTGAGGGGTTGCGACGGGTGATCGCACGGGCTGAAGCCCGGCCTCGGCTGCACGGCCCGTCCTGAAGGACGGCGGTGCACCAGCGTCCTTCAGGACGCACCCGGGCCGAGGGCGCCCTTCAGGGCGTCCAATCAATCCACGTCGGGCACTCTTCAGGGGGTTTTTCAGCACCCTCCTAACCCTTCCGTCCGCCTGTCCGCCTGTCCGACCAGGGAGGACGCCATCCCCACCGCCACGGTCACAGCCGTCCCGAGCGGCACGTACCACGGCCAGGCGAGCCCCCGGAGCCAGTGCCATGGGAAGCGAGGGATCACTGCGCCGAAGACGATCGGGCTCATGACGGCCGCGGCCGCGACGATGGCTAGGATGACGTCCCGCTGGCGCGCGCGCGGCCAGGCGCCGCCGAGCATGTAGGTGCCGAGCAAGCTGCCATATGTGACGGAGGCGACGCTCAGCGCGAGCTGCACGACCGGGGTGTTCTGGTCTCGGAACGCCATCGCGCCAACGACCAGGACGGCCGTCCAGAACAGCGTGAGCCACCGTCCCACCCCGAGGAGGTGGGTCGGGTCGCGCCGGCCGCTCAGGGGCGCGTAGAAGTCGTGTGTGGACGCGGAGGCAAGCGAGTTGACGGCCGACGCGTGACTGCTCATGGCGGCGGCCAGGATCCCGGCGACCACGAGCCCGGCCAGCCCGGTCGGCAGCTGACTGATCACGAACGTCGGGTAGATCGCGTCGCTGCGCATCCCGGCGTGATCGGCTCCCGCCAGCCACAGGCACGTCCCCACGAGCAGGAACAGCGCGAACTGCGCGATGATGAACGCCCCCGATCCGATGAGCGCGCGCTGTGCGTCCTTGAGCCCCCGCGCGGCGAGCAGCCGCTGCACGATCACGTGATCGGTCCCGTGGGATGCGGCGGCGAGCAGTGCCCCGCCCGCGATCCCGCCCCAAAACGTGTACAGCACGGTGAACGACGGCCGGAAGTCGAACATCACGAGCTTTCCCTGCTCCCAGGCGCGGGGGAAGGCGCCCACGCCTCCGGCGAGGCGGGTGGCGACCACGACGGTGGCGACCCCGCCCAGGAGATACACGCCCAGCTGGATCACGTCCACCCACACGACGGCACGCAACCCTCCGACCCAGGTGTACACGAGGGTCACCACGCCGATCGCCAGGATGCCGGCCGCGATGTTCCAGTGGGTGATGATCGCAAGAGGGATCGCCGTAGCGAAGATACGCACGCAGTCGGCGAGCGCACGGGTGACGAGGAACACGCCCGACGCCGTGCGCCGGGCGGCGCCCCCAAAGCGCCGCTCGAGACGCTGGTAGGCGGTGTCCTGGGTCCCCTCGAAGTACCCGGGGAGGAGCAGCGCCGCCACGCCGATCCGGCCCACCAGGTAGCCGAAGGCGATCTGGAGGAAGGTGAGGTTGCCCCGCGCGGCGAGCCCGGGGATCGAGATCACCGTGACGGCCGACGTTTCGGTCGCGACGATCGAGAGCATGAGCGCCCACCACGGGAGTCCGCGGTGGCCGAGGAAGTAGTCGCTGGCGTCGCGCTGTCGGCCGGCGAAGACGAGCCCCGCCACGATGACGGCGACGAAATAGACGATGATGACGGCGACGTCGAGCGGACGCACCTAGGGGAAGCAAAAAAGCCCGCGACGTGCGCGGGCTTGGGACGCCGCCTCGAGGGTCGCCAACGGGCTCAGACCGTGAAGGACGACCCGCAGCCGCAGCCGCCCGTGGCGTTCGGGTTCTCGAACGCGAAGCCGGACTCTTGGAAGTTGCTCTTGTAGTCGAGGGTCACGCCGTTCAGGTACTGGGCGCTGAAGCCGTCGACGAAGCAGCGCACGCCGGCGCTCTCGAGCACGATGTCGTCGTCGGCCGGCTTCTCCTCGATGTTCATGCTGTAGCGGAACCCCGAGCAGCCGCCCGGGAGCACCGCGATGCGGAGGCCGGCCGCATCCGGAGACACCTGCTCCTCCGCCATGAACTTCCGCACCTCGGCGGCCGCCTTCTCGGTCAGCGTCAGGGTGAGCGGGGTCTGCGTCGTCGCCATGATCTATCCTCCAATCGCATAGTAAGTTAGCCGCGCAGGGTCGGCGTGTCAACCACCTGCTTGCATCCCGGCGCGTCGTTCCCTCAATTGGGGGCCTCCGGAACGGATCATAACCGGCATGCGTCTCGACGCCCTCGACTGGTCGATCATCGCCCTCTACTTCGCCTTCAACGTGGCGATCGGTCTGTATTACAAGCGCCGCGCGAGTCGTGACACGGCCGAATTCTTCCTGTCGGGCAGGAACGTGCCGTGGTGGCTGGCGGGCACCTCCATGGTGGCGACGACGTTCGCGGCGGACACGCCGCTCGCGGTCACCGGGCTGGTCGCGCGCAACGGCGTCGCCGGAAACTGGCTGTGGTGGAACCTGGTGGCGAGCGGCATGCTGACCGTGTTCTTCTACGCCCGTCTGTGGCGGCGCTCCGGCGTCATGACCGACATCGAGTTCTCGGAGATCCGCTACGCCGGGCCGCCGGCCGCGTTCCTGCGCGGCTTTCGCGCGCTGTATCTCGGGATCCCCATCAACTGCATCATCCTCGGCTGGGTCAACCTGGCGATGGTGAAGATCCTCCAGCTCCTCTTCAACGTCGGAAAGCTCGAGGCGTTGGCGATGGTCCTTGGCCTCATCGTGCTGACGTCCACGATCTCGACGCTCTCGGGCTTGTGGGGGGTCCTGGTGACGGACCTGTTCCAGTTCGTCATCAAGATGAGCATGGTGATCGTGCTGGCGGTCGTGGCGGTGCACGCGGTGGGCGGGATCGACGCGATGAAAACCAAACTCGTGGCCAGCGGGCGCGGCTCGGTGCTCGGCTTCGTGCCGGAGATCGGCTCGGCCTGGATGCCGATGATCACGTTCCTCGTGTATGTCTCGGTCAACTGGTGGGCGACGTGGTACCCGGGCGCCGAGCCGGGCGGCGGCGGGTACGTGGCGCAGCGGATGTTCAGCGCGAAGGACGAAAAGCACTCATTGTTCGCGACCCTCTGGTTCAACATCGCGCACTATGCCGTGCGCCCGTGGCCGTGGATCCTGGTCGCGCTGGCCTCGCTGATTCTCTATCCCGGGCTCGCCGACCCGGAAACGGGGTATGTCCGCGTCATGATCGACTATCTCCCATCGTCGCTCCGTGGGCTCATGGTCGCCGCCTTCGCGGCCGCGTACATGTCGACGATCGCGACACAGCTCAACTGGGGCGCGAGCTATCTGGTGAACGATTTCTACCGCCGGTTTCTGCGGCGTGACGCGAGCGAGGTCCACTACGTGCAGGCGTCACGGGTCGCGACGGTGCTCCTCACCGTGATCTCCGCCGTCGTGACGCTCTACATGGGCTCGATCGCCGGCGCCTGGAAACTGCTGATCGTCACCGGGGCCGGCACCGGAACGGTGCTGCTGCTGCGCTGGTACTGGTGGCGCATCAACGCATGGAGCGAGGTGTCGGCCATGATCTCCGCGTTCGTGGTATCGGTGCTCATGCAAACCGTCGCGGGGCTCGACAGCGACCGCCCGGTCGATTTCGCGTGGATCATGATCGTCACCGTCGCCGTCACGACGATCGTCTGGCTCGCCGTCACGTTCCTGACGGCGCCCGAGTCCCGGGACACGCTCGTCGCTTTCTACCGGCGTACCCGCCCCAGCCGCTTCGGCTGGGAGCCGGTCGCGGCCTGGGCGCCTGAGGTGCGAGCGTCAACCGACGGGCTCGCCAACCTGCTGGACTGGATCGCGGGATGTGTGCTGATCTACGGCGTGCTGTTTGGGGTCGGCAAGCTGCTCCTGCACGACACGCTCCCCGGCGTGCTGCTGGTCGGTCTCGGCTGCATCGCCGGTGGGGTCATCTACCGCGATCTTTCGCGACGCGGTTGGCGGGCGGTCGTGGAGTGAGGCGGCGGTCTGCCCGTTCTCCTCGTCAGCGCCACAGGTGCCGCTGTTACAGCTCCGGGCGAGTGAGGGCGTCCATCACGAGGTCGGCCACGCGGGGCCGGACGCGCAGGATGGCCGTGTTGGCGCGGGTGGGATGGACGCGGTTCGTCAGCAGGATGATGAACAGATCCTTCTCCGGGTCCATCCACAGGGATGTCCCCGTGAACCCCGTGTGGCCGAACGCGCGCGCCGACAGCTTGGTGCCGGCGCTGGAGGTGGCGGTCGGGTCCTCGCGCGGCAGGGACGGCGTGTCCCAGCCGAGCGCTCTGGTGGAGCCGGGCGGGAGGTCCTGCCGCCGCGTGAACTCGGCCACGGTCTCCGAGCGGATCAGTTGTACACTGTCCCACGAGCCCTCGTTCAGGAGCATCGCCGCGAAGCGCGACAGGTCGAGGGCGTTCGAGAATAGCCCGGCGTGTCCCGACACGCCGCCCAGCCGGCCCGCGTTCTCGTCGTGCACCTCGCCACGCAGCATCCGGTGGCGGAAGCTCGTGTCGTTCTCGGTGGGCGCGATCCGGTCGCGCCAGCTCTGGGGCGGAAGGAACCGGGTGGCGGGCATCCCGAGCGGCCGGAACACCCGGCGGTTCACCGGCGATCCGCTCGACCACCTCGGTGAGCACGATCGCTCCCAGGTCGGAATACACGTACCGCTTGCCCGGCGACGTATCGAGGGGCGTCGTGTTCACGATCCACAGCGCGGTGCCGCGCGAGTCCGCTTCCGCGTACAGTTGGCGCCATGCGGGAAGCCCGGAGGAGTGTGTGAGCAGGTTGCGGATCGTCACCTGGTCCTTCCCGGCGCCGCGGAACCCGGGGAGGTAGCGCTGCACCGCGGCATCGAGGGCGAGCTTCCCCTCGTCCACCAGGATCATGCAGGCGGTCGTGAGCCCCACGACCTTGGTGAGCGAGGCCAGGTCGTAGATCGTCCCCGCCTCGACCGGCCGATGGTCGTCGACGCCGTAATGTCCCACCGGGGCGGCCAGAGCGAGCCGGCCGTGCCGCCCGACCGCGAGCACGGCGCCCGGAAACGCGCCGCTGTCCACTTCGGCCCTGAGATAGGCCACCGCGGCGGCGAGCCTCGTGCTGTCGAAGCCGAGCGCGGCCGGCGCCGCGGGCGGGATGCCGGGGCTCGCGGGCAGCGGCACGCCTGCGCGGCACGCCGCGACGAGGCCGGTGAACGCCGCCAGGGTGCACGGCCTCACGGGTGCGCGTCCGAGATCGTCAGCCCGAAGCCGATCGGATACTCGGGCGGGATGCGGATCGGGAGGTGGCCCATGATCGGCACCTTGCCGAGCAAGGCGAGGGCCACCGCGCGCTCCGCCGCCCGCACGCCGCTCCACGCGATCAGGTAGCAGTGCACCGACGGGGTCTGGTTCAGCAGATAGGGGCTGCCGAGCGAGACGAGGACCGTGGGGCGCATGCCGTCGGTGGCGGTGATGAGCTGCGCGAGGGAGTCGGGGAGCGCGATGTTCCCCCGCCAGGCGATCGGCCGCACGTTCGCGACGAAGACCGTGGCGGGCGCCCGCGCGATCACCGTGCGCGCGGAATCGTAGGACAGCGCCCCCGACATCGGCCACAGCCGGAAGTAGTCCACGGTATCGCCCGCCCCCCCCTGGCGCAGCAGGTCGGCCAGGTACTGCCCCACCGAGGCGTTCCCCTCGTCGGCGTAGGCCACGAGCGCCAGGTGCGAGGCCCTGGCCCGCAACGCGTGGAGCCGCCCGCCGACGTCGCGCACGAGCGTCAGCGCGCGGATGGCGATGTCGTTGGCCTCGTCCTGGAAGCGTTTGCTTCCGACCATGGTCATGATCGAGTCGAGCGCCACCGTGCGCCGTTCATCGTAGGACAGCGCCCCCGACATCGGCCACAGCCGGAAGTAGTCCACGGTATCGCCCGCCCCCCCCTGGCGCAGCAGGTCGGCCAGGTACTGCCCCACCGAGGCGTTCCCCTCGTCGGCGTAGGCCACGAGCGCCAGGTGCGAGGCCCTGGCCCGCAACGCGTGGAGCCGCCCGCCGACGTCGCGCACGAGGGTCAGCGCGCGGATGGCGATGTCGTTGGCCTCGTCCTGGAAGCGTTTGCTTCCGACCATGGTCATGATCGAGTCGAGCGCCACCGTGCGCCGTTCCAACAGGCCGAGCCGGCGCTTGATCTCGAGCACCCGCCGCACCGACTGCTCGAGCCGCTCGCGGCTGATCCGCCCGCCCCGCACGGCCGCCGCCATGGCGTTCACCGCCGAGTCGGGGTCGGACGGCATGAGCAGCAGGTCCGACCCCGCCAGGAACGCCCGCACGGTGGCCTCTCCCGCCCCGTACTTCGCCACGATCGCGCCCATCATCAGGGCGTCGGTCACCGCAAGTCCCTGGAAGTGCAGCGAGTCGCGCAACAGGCCCGTGAGCACCGCGGCGGACAGCGTCGCCGGGTCGTCGGAGCCCGTGAACGCTGGGAGCGCGATGTGCGCGCTCATCACCACGTCCGCGCCCGCCGCGATCCCTGCGCGGAATGGCGCCAGCTCGATCGAGTCGA
Source organism: Gemmatimonadota bacterium (assembly GCA_003222235.1). GTDB lineage: Bacteria > Gemmatimonadota > Gemmatimonadetes > Gemmatimonadales > GWC2-71-9 > AG12. The sequence goes on from QHVD01000014.1 coordinate 15,637, forward strand.
GCCGGGAGTAGCCCGCGGTGATCTGCGGCAGGCCGATGTGCGAGTCGGTCTGCGTGTCGCCGTGACCCGGGAAATGTTTCAGGGTGGAGAGCATCCGGTGCTCGCGCAGGCCACGGACGTACTCGGCGACGAGCCGCGACACAGCTCGCGGGTCCTCGCCGAAGGAGCGGATGTTGATGATCGGGTTCAGCGGGTTGTTGTTGACGTCGGCATCGGGAGCGAAATTGACGTGGATGCCGACCGCCCGGCCCTCGGTGGCGGCCGCCTCGGCGATGGCGTAAGCGTCGCGCGAGTCGCCGGTCGCGCCCACGGCCATCATGTGCGGGAAGGCCGTGCCCCCCACGACGCGCATCCCGGCTCCCCACTCGAGATCCGCCGAGACCAGCAGCGGGAGGCGGGAGCGCCGCTGCAGGACGTTGAGCTTCGCGGCGATGTCGAAAGGGGACCCGACCGAGACGATGAGGCCGCCGATCTCCAGCGAGTCCACCCATCGCGCCGCGACCTGGAGGAGCGAATCGTCCAGGGCGGCGTAGCTTCCAGGGATCCAGGGGACGACGAGTTGCGCGACCCGCTGCCGGTCGGAGAGACTGCCGAGGATCGAGTCGATCGGCCCGGCGGCTCGCGCGACCGCCTGGTCGCCCAGGTCGGGAGGGCGGGCCGGGGGTCGGGCGGTGGCGCAGCTCAACGCGGCCGCGAGTATCAGGAGTTTATTCGCCTGCATCATCTCTCGGTGTTGGGATCACTCGGCTACGGGCGCGGGCCTACCAATCTACAGCCTCCGTCGCGGAACGTCCCTCTCGGCCGATACCGCGGCAAGTACTTGCTCTATTGAGACTTTTGCAGGGGCGGGGTAGTTTCCCCCGGGCCATGAACCTCATCCCCCAGGCAGTACGCGACGCCTTCGGCTGGGCCCTGACTCCGATCGTCCGGCTGCTGATCCGGATGCGCGTTCGGCCCAACGCCGTCTCCGTCGCCGGCACCGTCGTTATTGTCGGCTCCGCGGCGGCGTTCGCGCTCGGTATGATCCATTGGGGCGGGTTCCTGCTGCTCGTTTCCGGCTTGTTCGACATGGTCGACGGGCGGGTCGCGCGCGAGGGAGGCATGAGCACGCCCTTCGGCGCCTTCTTCGACTCGACGCTCGATCGGGTTGGGGAGTCGGCGCTGTTCACCGGGATCGGCGTGTTCTTCCTTCGAGGTGGTGTGGAGCCGGACCGGCTGACGCTCGCCCTGGTGGCCTGTTTCGTGGCGCTGGCGGCGTCGCTCCTCGTCTCATATGCCCGGGCGCGCGCCGAGGGGCTCGGTTTCACCTGCAGGGTGGGGATCGCCCAGCGGGCCGAGCGGGTCCTCCTGCTGGGCGCCCCCACGATGATCTTCGGGGCCGGGAACCGCGGCGCGTTGCTGTTCTGGATAGTGGCGCTTTTTGCGCTCGTCACTACGGTGACGGTGGTGCAGCGCGTGGCGTACGTCGCTCGCGCCGTCGGCAAGCCGGCCGCGGGCCATTCGCCTCGACCGCGGGACGCTCTGCCCGGCCACGCGTCGGCGCTACCCTCCCGGAAAGGACATTGATCGTGTCCGCGCAGGTCGGTCGAAACGTCGCACCCGCGACGGGAAAGCTCGGGGTGATGCTGG
>QHVD01000015.1:0-5009 GCA_003222235.1 Gemmatimonadota bacterium
CAAGGGACGCACTACTGGGCGGCCGGATCCTGCGGCAAACATTTCCGGCAAGCCCTCTGATCACGACACCAAGAGCCCGATAGCCCCGCGCAACGGGTGACCAATCCGCGCACCTCTTGGTCTCGACATTTCCTCGTCGTGAAGCGCTTCTAAGACACTCGCGCCTCTCGCACATCACGTGCTCCTGACCACTCATCATGAGAGCGGAGCAGAACTCTCCGCAAGCATTTTACAAGCGTGTTTCTCCGGACATAAGCGGACACGGATGTCAGACCGACAGGGCGCCGATGCTCGTCGGGACGCCATTCCCGGTCAATTTGTCTGTTTTCGTTGCCCTGGGGCCGGCGCTCTGGATCAGGTAATCCAGGTTCGAATCCTGGAGGGGCAACTCACGGGCCGCGACCCCCTACACCGCTCGAACGATCTCCAATGCCCCGGCCCCAATCACGAGGAGTCCCGCGAGACGGACCACCAGCGCCGGCTCGCGGGCCACGCGTTCCACGGTGATAGCGAGCGCCGTCAGCGCAATCATCGCCAGGTTCATCATTCCCGTGACCACCAATAGAGTCATGAACGGGACGCAGCAGAGGACGCAATCGACCCCCAGGCTGATCCCCCGCCGCCAGGCCGCCCCAGGCCGCGCGGCACCGGGGCGGCCCTCGCGGCAGCACGCCAGGTGCCGGGCCTTCCATGGGGTGAGCTGCACCCACCCCGCGGCGACCAGCACTACGCCCCGGGCGATCGGTATCGTCGGGGCCAGCGTCGGCCACCGCAGCTCCGCAGCCGCCACCGCGGTACCCACGACGTAGACCCCCGCGCCCATCACCGCCCACACTGCGAAGTAGCCCGCCCCCGCCCTCCCCGCCCCCCCCAGGGCGGCTAGGCGATCGGGCGCGGGACCCGAGGGGGGGGACTCGAGGGCCGGGCGATCCCGCGTCAGGGTCGGGACCAGGGAGGGGATCATCATCGCGCCCATCATCGCCACCCACATCGCCAGGAAGCCCGCGGCGGCGGCGAGGCGGGTCTCGCCGGGCATGGGCATCCACGCCATCGACATAGTCCATCCCCCAGGCATGGCCATCTCCTGCGCCATGGCGCGGGACCAGAGGATCGTGCCCGCGGCGCTCGCCACGAAGAGCAGCGCGCTGACCGCCAGGAAGGGTCCGCGGCGGGCCCCGGTCGGGTTGGTTTCCCTCACGATGTGAGCGTCCGCTCGAGTGCCGCGACAATTTGAGTCCAGCCCTTGCGGTGCCCGTCCACCTGGCTGGGCGGGAGCTGGCGGTGGGTCAGGATCAACTCGGTGCTGTCGCCGCGGTCCTCGAGCTCCACCGTGACCAGGGTGGGCCGGTGGTCGGTATTGGCCGAGATCCAGGTGAAAGAGAGGAGCGATGGCCGCTCGATGGCCACGTACTCTCCCCAGTGCTCGACGTCTTCGCCGCGGTGCCGCATGACGATGCGAAACTTCCCGCCAACTTCGGGGTCGAGCGCGGTAACGTCGGCGCCCTCGCCGGTGCCCATCCAGCGTGCCAGGCTCACCGGATCGAGCCAGGCGGCGAACACCCGCTCCCGGGGGACCGGAAGGACCCGGCGGATCACCAGGACCTCGGCGGAGTCGTGCGTCGCGCTCATGGCCGACGTCTTCGGGTCCCAACGAGCAGCGCCTCCAGCGCATCGAGCCGCGCGCCCCAGAACTCCCTGTAATGCTCGAGCCAGCGGGTCGCCTCCCGCAGCGGCTCGGGCCGGAGACGGAGCCAATGCTCGCGCCCGCGGACGCGGCGGCGCACCAGTCCGGCGCGCTCCAGCACCTTCACGTGCTTCGAGACCCCGTTAAACGAGATGGGGAATCGGCCCGCGAGGCTGCCGACGTTGAGCTCGCCCCCCCCCGCCAGGACCGCGAGGATGGCGCGGCGGGTCGGGTCGGCGATGGCCGCGTACACCCGGTTCAGCTGCGGGCCGTGCGCCCTGGGCCTGGCTTGCGAGGAAGCTCGTCGGGGCATATTATCATTCAACCGATCGGTAGAATATTATCGATTGGGCGCGGATTGTCCAACCCATCACCCAATCGGGGAGAGGCAGTCGAAGATGACGAAGCACATGACCGGGACGCGTAAAGAGTGGCTTGCAGCCCGCCGCGAGCTGCTCGAGGCGGAGAAGGAGCTAACGCGGCGCAGCGACGAGCTGGCGCGGCGACGGCAGGAGCTGCCGTGGGTCCGGATCGACAAGGAGTACCGATTCGAGACCGACGAGGGGAGCGCCTCGCTGGCAGACCTCTTCAGAGGGCGCTCACAGCTTCTCGTCTACCACTTCATGTTCGGGCCCGACTACACGGCGGGGTGTCCGTCCTGCTCGGCGATTGCCGATGGCTTCAACGGCTCCGTCGTCCACCTGGCCAACCACGACGTCACCCTCGCTGCCGTCTCTCGCGCGCCGATCGCGAAGCTCCGGGCGTTCAAGCGCAGGATGGGTTGGAGCTTCCCCTGGGCATCGTCGTTCGGAAGCGACTTCAACTACGACTTCCAGGCGGCTTACACGGAGGAGCAACAGCGGTCTGGAGTCGCCGATTACAACTTCCGCCCAAAGGGTTTTGGTCCGTCGCTGGAGGCCGGCAAGGAGGGTCCTGTCGCCGAGATGGCGGCGACGGTCGGAACCGACACCGCAACGTATACGCGAGAGGCGCCGGGCATGAGCGCGTTCACGCTCGAGGACGGCGTCGTCTACCACACCTATTCCGCCTATGCGCGCGGACTGGACGGCCTCTGGGGCATGTACCAGTGGTTAGACCGCGCACCCAAGGGGCGCAACGAGACGGGCATCTGGTGGCGCCGCCACGACGAGTACGATCGCTAGGGCGGCGCCGGCTCCAGCTACTGTGTCTGCTGAGCGGCCCCCCGGGGGACGTAAACACGGCGGGGTCCCCGCTAGGGACCCCGTTCCCCCCCCAGGACTTCGACCGGCTTGATGCGCGCCGCCTTGAGGCCGGGGATCCAGCACGAGAGCACCGCGATCGCCATCACCACGGCGACCGCCAGCGCGATCGTGGCGGGATCCGCGGCCCGGACGCCGTACAGGAGCGTGCCCAACCACCGGGACTCGAGTGCTGAGAGGGCGAGACCAATCGCCGAACCGAATCCCGCGTACCGCAGGCCGCGCCCCACCACCAGGCGGGTGAGCGAGCCGGGCGCGGCGCCGAGGGCCAGTCGAACGCCCATCTCGCGCTGCCGTTGCCGCACGACGTACGACATGAGCCCGAAGATCCCCAGCGCGGCGAGCAGCACGCCAGCCGCGGCGAATGCGCCGACCACCGCGGTCCAGCGGCGGGGGTCGCCGAGCGCGGCGCGCAGACGCTCGGACATCACGACCTCGACTGGCGCCACCTGGGGGTCGAGCGCGCCGAGCGCCGATCGGAGCGCGCGGAACGTCGCGGCCGCACCGATCCGGCTCCGCACGACGAGGTTGAGCGACAGGTCCACGTCCTGACTATCCGCCCCGACAGGCCCGTAGACCGCGTCGGCTTCCCCGGCAAGCCCCCGATACGGCACATCGCCCACCACGCCGATCACCGTCGTCGGCTGGCAGGTCGTGCAGCCGCCGCTGTACATCTGCTTGCCGATCGGACTCTCGTTCGGATAGTAGGTCGCCGCCCAGGCACGGCTCACCACGACCACGGGCCGGGCGGTGGCGGAATCCCCGGGGGTGAACAGCCGGCCATCCAGGAGCGGGATGCCCATCGCGGCGAAGAAGCCGGGGCTGACAGGAGACCAGGGCGCGAGGTGTTGCGCCGTGCCGGCCGGCACGGGCTTGTCGAGCAAGTCGAAGTTGTTGACGTCGCCGAAATTGTCGGGTGGCAGCGAGCCAGCGAGCCCGGCCGCGATCACGCCGTCGGTCTCGGCGGCACGCGCCTCGGCACGACGCCAAAAGCCCTGGACCGCCGCGGGCGTGGAGTAGCGCGCGGAGGGCAGCGAGAGCGCGAGGCTGTAGACCCCGGAGGGGTCAAACCCGGGATCCACGCGCTGCAGCCGCAGGAAGCTGTTGAGCAGCAGTCCGGCGCCGATCAAGAGAGGGAGCGCAAGCGCAAACTCTGCCACGACGAGGGCCCCGCGGGTCGCGTTCGCGCGGCGTCCCGGGCCGGCGCGCGCGGGCGACCCGCCCAGCGTCGCGGCGAGCGACGATCCTCCCGTGAACAGGGACACGAACGGCGCGACGCTCACGAGCACGCCGGCCACGAGGGTCGCGATCGCGGCGAAGGCGACGCCGCTCGTCTCGAACGCCACCTCGCGTAGCCGGGGCAGGCCGGGAGCCACGCCCCCGACGCCCTTCAAGGCGACCGCGGCGCTGGTCACGCCGACGGCGCCGGCTATCGCCGTGAGGGTGAGGCATTCGGTGACGATCAGCCACGCGAGCCTGCGTCGTCCCGCCCCGAGGGCGGCGCGCACGGACAGCTCGTGCTCGCGTGCCGAGGTCCGCACGAGCGCGAGCGTCGCGACGTTCGCGATCGCCAGCAGCAGCACCAGCCCCACGGCGCCGGCAAACAGTCCGATCTGACCGGTCGCCGGCCCGACGATCGCTTCGAGCAGCGGCACCGGCGTCAGGCGGGCCTTGCGGTCCTGAAATCCAGCAGCCCAGAGCGGGAAGATGCGCACGCTGATCTCCGCGAGGTCGCGGGTGGCCTGCGCGAGCGTGACGCCGGCTTTGAGTCGGGCGATGCCACGATAGCCGAACGGTCCGCGCCGGCCGGGCGTGGCGAGCTGCAGGACCGGCCACACGACGGCGGGAAAGCCGGCCAGGTCGTTGCGCCCGGGCTCGAGCACACCGACGACCGTGTGGCTCACTCCCTCGATCGGTACCACCTTACCCACGGCGGCGGTGGCGCCGCCGAGCGCGCGCTCGGCGAAGGCATGTGACACAACGACGACCCGTGGCGCCCCGGGACTGTCATCAGTGGGCTCGATCAGGCGGCCGTGGCTGGCCCTGACGCCGAGCGCCCTGAAGAAGCCCGCCGTGACCCGGCC
>QHVD01000015.1:5038-9092 GCA_003222235.1 Gemmatimonadota bacterium
AGGCCGGAGGGCGCCGAATGCGTCGAAGCTGCGCTGCTGGTCGCGGATGGCCAGGATGTCCACCACGGAGATGGTCCCGCGATTGGCGGGCGTGGATTGCTGGTAGATCCGCACTAAGCGCTCGGCATCGGGGTAGGGCAATTCGGCGAGCAGGATGCGGTTCACCACGATGAACACCGCCGTGGCGGCGCCGATGCCGAGGCCGAGCGTGGCCACCACGGTCAACGTGAAGCCGACGCTGCGGCGCAGCGCCCGGAGTGCGTAGCGCGTGTCGGCGATAAGCTCCTCGAGCGGGCGCACGCCCCGCGCGTCGCGTACCTCTTCCTTGATCTCCTCTACACGCCCGAAGGGGGAGATCCCTGCTGCCTCATCGAGCTCGCGATGATGGCGCAACTCCTCTTCCAGCTCGCGCTCTAGGCGATCTCGGAGGAAGAGAGCCTTGAGGCGCTCCATGATATCGGGAATCGGGTTCATACATCACCATCCGCGAGCCGGAATCGGAGAATCGCGTTGATCGTCTCCGACGCGCGCCGCCAGTCCGACGCTTCTGTTTCGAGCTGCCGCCGTCCGGCGCGCGTGAGGCGGTAATAGCGCGCGCGCCGATTGTGGGCCGACGTGCGCCACTCGGCCCGAATCCAACCCTTTGCGCAGCATGCGCTGCAACCCGGGATACAGCGATCCCTGGGGCACCCGAAACACGTCCTTGGAAAGTTGGTCGATGCGTTGACCGATGCCCCAGCCGTGCATCGGCTCGAGGCTCAGGGCCTTGAGTACAAGCAGCTCGAGTGTGCCCGGCAGGAGGTCATTACGGTCGGTGGCCACTGCAGTCCTCTAGATAAACTAGAGGAACGGTGCAGCCGAGTGCCGCGGTTGTCAAGATGACGCGGGGAACCTCGAGGGAAGGCGAACAGCGAGCTTCGCCGGACTGTAGCGTGCCGCTACTCCTGCGTCTTCCCCAGCGCCTCCGCCGCAGCGCGCCGGACCTCGGGCTCTCGGTCGTTCAGGGCCCGGGTCAGCCCGGGGATTGCCGCCGCGACCTTCATCTCGCCCAGCCCCTCCACCGCGGCGAGGCGGATGTCTTTGTCCTCGTCTCCCAGCCGGTCCGCCAGCGCCTGCACCGTAGCCAGATCGCCGATCCTGGCGAGTGACTTGGTGGCGTTGCGGCGCAGGTCCAGGTCCGGCGCCGTCGTGGCTCGCACGAGTGCGGCCGGCGCCTTGGTCACCTCGTCGAGCTCCCCGATCGCGTTAGCGGCTGCGCGCTGGACCTCTACGTCCGGGTCCCCGAGCGCCCGGGCCAGGGGATCGAGCGAACGCGACGCGCGCAGGTCGCCGAGGGCGCGGGCGCATTTCCGCTGCACCTCCGGGTCGGGATCGTTCAGTAGCAGTCCCTCGAGCGGTGCTACCGCGGAACGCTCGCGCAGGTCGGCGAGCGCGCTCACCGCCGCCCGCCGGACGGCGTCATTGCGGTCGGTGAGCGCGCCGACCAGCGCGGCACCTACGCGCGGGCTCTTCATCCGTCCCAGCGCCTCCGCGGCGGTGGCGCGCATGACCGGATCGGTGTCCCGGAGCAGCGGCAGCACGTCCTTCGCGAACCCGGCGTCCTCGAACTGACCCAGGGCCCAGGCACTCGCCAGCCGCACCCGCGGGGACGACGCGTGCACCGCACCCTGCAAGGCCGGGGCGGACGCGGGATCCTGGATCTCGCCCAGGGCCCACGCGGCCATGGCCGCCGGTCCCGCCGCGGTATCAGCCAGCCGGTGTTCGAGCGCAGCCCTTATCTCGCGCCGCTCCCCGACGCCCGCTGCGAAGGCGGCACTCTCCCGAATCCGCGGCGAGGGGCTGTCGAGCAAACCCCGAAGCACGGCGGCGGACACGGCGCTCCTGCCCAGGAGCTTCGCCGCGGCCCGTCGCACGCACGGGTTGTCCGTGCCGAGCGTCGCGACCAGAAGCGCCAGCGCCCGGGGATCGGTGATGGTACCGGCCAAGGAGTCCTTCGCTCCCTGGATGCCGGTGGGTGCGTCGCTGAAGCGCCCCAGCCGGGCAGGATCGTCCCCCATCCAGAAATTGCCGAGTTGGTCCCCGATCAAGTCGCAGATCACAGGGTCGGTGTGTGCCAGGGCGGCCAGGAACGTGGCGACCCGGGCGGAATCGGCGCCGGCCCGCCCAGGGCCCCCCCCCTCCCCGGACGTGTGAACCGTTCCGCGCGCGCCGTGGGGCGCGAGCCCGACGGCGGTCGCACCGCCCGCCGTCAACGAGAGGACGAGCAGGTGCAGGGCGCGCATCATGGATCCTGCCCCAGGGCCTCGGCCGCGGCGCGCCGCACCTCGGGGTCGGGAGACTGGAGCGCGGCCTGAAGCGCCTGTCGGGCCGCCGGGTCGGCGATGTGGCCCAAGGCTTCGGTGGCGGCCTCGCGCACGTCGCCCCGGGGATCGTCGATGAGGTGCCGCAGCTGGGGAATCGCGGCGACCACCGAGCGCTCTCCGGCGAGCTGCGCGGCTCGCTGACGGACGTCCGCGCCCGGATCCTTCATCAGGTTCAAAAGGGTGGCTTCGGCGATTGGCGCCTTCAGGTCGTTGAGCGCCTCCAGCGCCGTTTGCCGGACGTCGGCGCGGGCGTCACTCAACGCCTCGGTGACGGCGGCGGCCCCGCTCTGGGCGCCCAGGTTGCCCAGCGCTGCGACGACGGAGCGGCGCACGTCGGCCGACGGGTCGTGAATCAGCCGGGCGATGGCGCCGGCCGCCGAGCGGGCGTGCAGGTGATCGAGGAGATCGATCGCCTGATGGCGCACGTCGGCGTCGGGGTCGTCCAGCAGTGCCACGACCGGCGCCGTGGGCACTCCCTGGTCGAAGTGCGACAGCGCGCCCAGCGCGTTGTGCTTCACGTCAGCGACGGGGTCTTTGAGCATGCCGGCAATCGGGCCGATCGCTCTGGGGTCGGCGAGATCGGCCAGCGCCTCGACCGCCGCCGAGCGCACCTCGGGTCCCGAGTCCGCGAGCACGTCGATCAGGGGCAGCACGGCACGCGGATCGCCCAAGTGTCCGAGCGATCGGGCGGCGGCGCCGCGCACTCCCGCGTTCTCATCTTTCAGCCGAGCGATCAGGGCCCGGACCACCGTGGTGTCCTGGCTCGAGCCGGCGGCTGCTGACTTGGGAACCGGGACTGCCGCGGCCACCCCTTGGGAGACGCGTGGGGCCGCCGCGATCGTCACGGCCACGCCCAGGGCGGCCGCGACGGCCCACCCGCGTCGCGAGGCGGGGCTGTGAGGCAGGCGCCCTTCGAGCAGGCGGGAGATGCGGGAGACCAGGAGCGAGCGCCGTTCAGCCAAGCCTGCCACCGGCACGCCCAGCGGAGACGCCTGAATCCATTCGGCCACCGTGGCCAGACATTTCGCGAGGGCGACTGCGGATCCGGTCTTTCGCATGGCCCACTCGTCGCTCAGGTATTCAGCCGTCGTCTCGAGCTCGCGGCGGGCGAGTCGGTTGAGCGGCTGGAAAAAGAAGCAACGCTCGATGAGGCTCGCGCCTGCGAGCCACAGAGAATCGCGGCGAGCCAAATGGGCCAGCTCGTGCGCCAGCATGCTGCGCTGCTGCTCGGAGCCGAGATCGGAGAGCGCCAGCTCCGGCACGCAGATCTCCGAGAGACCCAGAGCCACCGGACTCGAGATGGTCCAGGCCATGGTGAGGTGGACGCGGCGCCGGTATCCGGCGGTGCGCTGGAGTTCCGCGAGCGTCGCGGCGAGGGGTCCGTCGCTCACGGTCCGGCGGTCGGCCAGGCGGCCGACCAGGATCAAGCGCCGCGCGACGTAATGGAGGGACCAGCCGAGCGCGATGGCGCCCCACAAGAGCACCACGACCAGGGGCAGCGAGGGAGCGCGGGACGGCGTAGGGCCCACTGACCCCGGGCGCGAGCCCGGGGTTCCCGGATTAACCGGATCCTCCGTGGCAGGCGCCGCTGGCTGGCCAAGGGCCGCCGTCCGGGGCGGGGTGGCCGCCGGCAACGTCACCGCTGCGGGCGCGGAGAGATCGAGGCGTGACTGGATGGTGCCGGTCAGGAG
>QHVD01000016.1 GCA_003222235.1 Gemmatimonadota bacterium
CCCCCATGAGCCGCTGTTCAACGCCGTCGCTGCTGCCGCCGACTGGTTCACGCGGCAGCTCTCCAACAGCCCCGACGCCGAGGTCGCCCGCACTTACCTCGGGTCCCGGGGGCTCGAGCTCGAAACCGTTCTACCCCTGGGCCTGGGCTACGCGCCGAAGGGGAAGGCGTTCCTGGAGGCGATGAAAGGATTGGGCGTGCATGAGGATGTGTTGCTCGAGGCGGGGTTGTTGGTTAGACGAGAGGACGGCACGATCGCCTCCCGCTTTCACGGGCGGCTGCTTTTCCCGATCCACGACCCGCGCGCCCGCGTCGTCGGCTTCGGCGGCCGCATCCTTGGCGACGGAGAGCCCAAGTATCTCAACTCCCCCGAGACCCCGATCTTCCACAAGGGGAAGCTGCTCTACAACCTGCACGTCGCGAAGCACGCCATGCGCCGGGCCGAGCGGGCGATCGTCGTGGAGGGCTACTTCGACGTGCTGCGGCTCGGGCTGGCCGGGATCGAAGAAGTCGTGGCGCCGCTCGGCACCGCGCTCACATCGGACCAGGCTCAGCTCGTGAAGCGCTACGCCCCGCACGTGATGCTGCTGTACGACTCGGACGACCCAGGCCTGCGTGCCACGTTCCGCGCGGGGGACGAGTTGCTGCGGCAGGGGCTGCGGGTGAGCGTCGCGACGCTGCCCGCGGGCGAGGACCCCGACACGCTGGCGCAGCGGCGGGGCGCAGCCGGCCTCGAGGCGTTGCTCGGAGACGCCGTGGACGTGTTCGAGCGCAAGATCCAGATCCTCGATCGCAAGGGATTCTTCGGCACGCTTCCGGGCCGGCGGCGAGCGCTGGACGGACTGCTGCCGACCATCCGGGCGGCGGCGGATCCGATCACGCGGGAGCTCTACATCTCTCGAGCGGCGGAAGTCGCGGGCGTCCGCAAGGACGTCCTGGAGCAGGAAACGGGAAACGAGAAACGGGAAGCGAGTGCGGCACCCACGTTTCCCGTTTCCCGTGTCCCGTTTCCCGCCCTTCCCGCCGGTGCCGAGAAGGCTCTCCTGCTCCTGCTGCTCGCGGGCGAACCGTGGCGTGCTCGCGTGATCGAGGCCGTGGCTCCCGAGGAGCTCGAATTCATCCCTTACCGGGAAGTCTTCGAGGCCGTCGCTCGGGACGCCGTGCTCTCGCTGAGCGAGACGTCCGCGCGCGCCTACGAGGCGCTCAAAGACGAAGGATTGGGCGAGCGCGACCCCGACGAGCTGTACGAGCGGGCGGTCCGCTGGATCGAGGCCGGGCGGCTGGAGCGCCGGCTCGAGGAGATCGACCGCCGGCTCCCGCTCGAGAGTCCCGAGGGGCAGGCGTCGTTGATTGCCGAGAAGCGCCGTGTGTTCGACGAGCTCCGCAAGCGGAGTCCCCGCTACAAGATCGCTGCGAGGAGGAGAAGTGCACCCGGAACTTGAGTCGTTGCTGGCCCTGCAGGAAAAGGACGAGGCCGTGACGGCGACCGAAGAGGCGCTCGCGGCGCTCGAACCTGAGCTGGGGGCCCTGGACGCCGCGTTGGCCGCGGCAGAGCGCGCGGTGGAAGCGGCCCAGGTCCAGATTCGCGCGGCCCTGGATCGCCGCGACGCGCTCGAGGGAAAGATCACGAGCTACCGGAGCATGCAGGAGCAGCGGCGCCAGCGGCTCGAGTGGGTCCGGGGTGCGAAGGAGGCGTCGACGCTCATGGCCGAGCTCGACCTGGCCCGCTCGGTGCTCGCGAAAGAAGAGGCCGAGTTCATGCGCTCGGGCGACGCCGTGGCCGAGGCCGAGCGGAAGGCGGGCGAGGCCGAGCAAGCCCTCGCCGAGCTGCAGGCGGCGCAGGCGCCGGCGCGCGAGGCCCTGGCCGGCCGGCGCGGGGAGATCGTCGCGGAGCGCGAGCGCGCCCTGGGCGAGCGCGAGCGGGCGGCGGCGCAGGTGGGCGCCGCGTTCCTCGCCCGCTACGAGCGGATCCGCCGGGGGAAGGCGCCGCTGGCGCTGTACCCGTTGCACGGCGATGCGTGCGGCCACTGCTTCACGGCGGTCCCGACCCAGCGCCGCGGGCTGATCCAGCGCGGCACATCTATTGAAGGCTGCGAGGCCTGCGGCGTGCTGCTCTACGCCAGGGAATGATTCCCCGCTGGGCCGTCGCACAACGCCCTGATCCCGGCCTCGTGGCGGCGCTCGCCGCCGAGCTCGGGGTTCCCGAGCCCCTCGCCGCCATCTTGGTGCAGCGCGGCTTCGCCGCGCCGGACATCGCCAAAGCCTTCCTGCGTCCCGACCTGGAGCGTCTGTCGGACCCGTGCGGCTGGGCCGACATGCGCGCGGCCGTGGACCTGCTTGCCCGCGCCGTGCGCTCGGGCACACCCATCCTCGTGCACGGGGACTACGACGTGGACGGGCAGTGCGCGGCGGCGCTCCTGACGCGGGTGCTGCGGAGCGCGGGCGGTGACGCGCACGCCTTCGTGCCCCATCGCCTGCGGGACGGATATGACTTCGGTGCCGCCGGGCTCGCGGAGGCCCGGCGCCTGGACGCGGGGCTGGTCGTCACGTGCGACTGCGGCATCACCGCCGTCGACGCGGTGCGCGCGGCCCGTGCCGAGGGCCGGGAGGTCATCGTCACCGACCACCACGTCCCGGGGGACGAGCTTCCGCCCGCCTCGGCGGTGCTCGACCCGCGCCGGCCCGACTGCCCGAACGAGGACAACGACCTGTGCGGAACGGGAGTCGCATTCAAGCTGGCGCAGGCGCTCATGCCCGCGCTCGGGCGGTCGTCCAACGTGCCGCTGCATTTCCTCGATTACGTGGCCCTCGCGACCGTGGCGGACGTCGTGCCGCTCACCGGCGAGAACCGCATCCTGGTGCGGCACGGATTGAAAATGCTCGCGGACTCGCGCTGGACCGGGTTGCGCGCGCTCGTGGACGCCGCCGGTCTCGCCGGGAGGTCGATCAAGGCGGGGCATGTGGGGTTCATCCTCGCCCCGCGCCTCAACGCCGTCGGGCGGATCGGCGACGCGGCGCAGGGAGTGCGGCTGCTGCTTTCGGACGACCCGGCCGAGGCGGCCGCCATCGCGCGCGAGCTCGAGACCTTGAACGCGCGCCGCCAGGCCCTCGATCAGCGCATCCTCGAGGAGACGATCGCCCTGGCCGAGAGGGTGCTCCGGCCCGACGACCGCGCGCTGGTGCTCGCCGCCGACGGGTGGCACCCGGGCGTCATCGGGATCGTCGCCTCCCGGCTGGTGGAGCGCTATGGACGGCCCACCTTCCTGATCGGGTGGGACGGAGACACGGGGCGGGGCTCCGGCCGGAGCATCGCCGGGTTCGACCTGCACGGGGCGCTGCGCCGGGTGGGGCACCACCTGGAGAAGTACGGCGGCCACACGATGGCGGCGGGGCTGACCGTCCGCCGCGACCGCTTCGAGGCGTTCCGTGTTGCTTTTCTCCGAGTGGCCGGCGAGCTTCTGGACCCCGACGACCTGGTGCCCGAGCAGCGGGTGGACCTGGAGTTGCCGTTGGGGCTCGTGAGCGAGAAGCTGGAGAAGCTCTTCCGCTACCTGGAGCCCTGCGGCCCGGGGAATCCGGCGCCCGTCTTCGGCGTGCGGGCTGCGCGTGCCGTCGGCGCCCGGCGTGTGGGCGCGAATCACCTGAGGTTCCTGCTCGACGACGGTTCGGGCGTGCTGCCGGCCATCGGATTCCAGTGGGCCGACGCCGTGCCCGAGGCCTGGCTCGCGCAGCCGCTCGACGTGGCGTTCCGTCTCGAGCGGGACGAGTGGCAGGGTCGCACGACGCTGCAAGCCCGGGTGGCGGCCATGGGGCCGAGCGGATGAACCCGGAGTGCGGGGTAGGCGCGGGTCATGATTCGCATCATCGCGGGCGAGTTCAAGGGGCGGCGGCTGAAGACTCCGGCGACGGCGAAGGTGCGACCCACGGCCGACCGCGTGCGGGAGGCGTGGTTCAGTATCGTGCAACGCTCGATCCGCGGCGCGCGCGTGCTCGACTTGTACGCGGGTTCCGGCGCCCTCGGCCTCGAGGCGCTCTCCCGGGGGGCGGCCGCCGCCGAGTTCGTCGAGGCGCATCGCTTCGCCCTCGCGGCGCTCAAGGCCAACATCGGCACGCTGCGCGTGGGCGACCGCGCGGTGGTCCACCGGGGGGATGCCCTGAAGTTCGCCGAGCGGCTGCACCCCGGGCAGTACGACGTCGCCTTCGCCGACCCGCCGTACGGGACCGACCAGGCGGTGCGCCTGGTCGCGATGTTCCGCGTGAACGCGTTCGCCCGCATCCTGTCCATCGAGCACCCCGCCGACCAGCCGATTCCCGGCGACGACACCCGCCGCTACGGCGACACCGCGGTCACCTTCATCTACGCTCCGTGAGCGGTTCTCGCATCGCGGTCTACCCGGGGTCGTTCGATCCCATCACGCACGGCCACGAGGACCTGATCCGGCGCTCGCTCGCGTTCGCCGATCGCGTGATCGTCGCGGTGGCGGTGAACGTCGCCAAGCAGGTGCTGTTCACGCTGGACGAGCGGGTCGCGCTGATCCGCGAGGCGGTGCGGCACCCCGCCGTCGAGGTGCAGTCGTTCGACGGATTGCTGGTGGGCTTCGCCCG
>QHVD01000017.1:0-2903 GCA_003222235.1 Gemmatimonadota bacterium
CATTGACGCCGATGAGCTGGCGCGCCAGGCGCAGGCACCTGGGAGCGAGGTGCTCGCGGGGCTGGTGCGGCGCTTCGGCTCGGACGTGCTCGCCGCGGACGGCTCCCTCGACCGGGCGGCACTTCGGGCGAAAGTCATGGGAGACCAGGCGGCGCTCGACGCGCTCAATGCCATCGTCCACCCGGCGGTGCAGCGGCGGCGCGAGCAGCTGCTTCGGGAGGCCGGCGAGCGCGGCGACGTGCTGGTCGTGAACGACATCCCATTGCTGTTCGAGGTGCTCGATCCCGCCTCGTTCGACGCAGTCGTCCTGGTGGCCGCGCCGGTGGCGACCCGCCAGGCGCGGTTGCGCGCCGCGCGCGGCCTCTCGAGCGAGGAGGCGGATCGCATGATCGCGGCTCAGATGCCCGCCGAGCGCAAGCGATCGCGCAGCCATCACGTAATCGAGAACGAGGGCACGCTGGCCGCGCTCGAGGCCAGGGCCAGCGCGGTGTTCGACGAGCTGCGCCGCAGCGCGGCAGCCGCCGCCCTCGGGCGGCCGGCCCGCTCACTGCTGCTCGTCGAGACCGGGGCGACGCAAGCGAGCGAGCGGGCCGCGCTCGACGCCATCACCGCGCGCTACCAGGATGCCGGGCTCGCCGTGCGCCGTGTTGTGGGCGCCGGGGGGGGAGCGGTGGAACAGCCCTGGGCTGACCGGCGGGAGCGGCCCGACGGTGTCGTCGCCACGATGGCCGCCGGCCCCGACGTGCAGGCGGCGTGGGAGCACGCGGGGCGTCCGGGAGTGCTCGCTCTGCTCTCCGACGATCCCGATCCTGTTGCGGTCCGGCTCGATCTCCGCCCTTGGGGCCACGACCGGCTCAAGCTCGCCGAGCCCGACGCCGCCGGCCTAGCGCCACGCCCGGACCTGTTCCCGCGTCACAACCCATTGGGTTGACAGCGGTTTGCGCCGCGCCTAACCTTCGCCGCGACCTGATCCTGCGACCAGCGAAAGCGTTCCCGCATGTCGAAAATCCCGGCGGACCTCCTCTACACCGAAAAACACGAGTACGTGAGAAAGACGGACGACAAGAGCCTGGTCGTCGTGGGGATCACCGACTACGCCCAGGGCGAGCTGGGCGACGTGGTGTACGTCGAGCTGCCCAAGGTTGGGACGAGCTTTGGGCGCATGGACGCCTTCGGCACGATCGAGGCGGTGAAGGCCGTGTCCGAGCTGTTCGCGCCGCTCGCGGGCACGGTCACCGAAGTGAACACGACGCTCGATAGCGACCCGGCGCTCGTGAACCGCGAGCCCTACGGCGACGGTTGGATGATCAAGCTCCGGATCAAGAATCCCGCGGACTTCGATCAGCTGCTCGATGCGGAGAAGTACAAGCAGCTCGTTGGAGAATGAAGACGTCCGAGGTCTCATGCTCAAGATCACCTTCCACGGCCACGCCTGCTTCGTCCTGGAGGCGGACGGCCGCCGCGTTATCATCGACCCGTTCATCACGGGCAATCCGGCGACCGATGTCTCCCTCGACCGGCTGCCCAAGGTCGACGCCGTGCTCCTGTCCCACGGACACGGCGATCATCTGGGCGACGCGGTTCCCATCGCGCGGCGGGACGCCGCGACGATCGTGGCCACCTTCGAGCTCGCGAAATTCTGTGAGAAGCAGGGCGCCGTCGCCCACGCCATGCACATCGGCGGAGCGCACCAGTTTCCGTTCGGCCGGGTGAAGCTGGTGCCCGCGTTTCACGGCGGGCAAATCGAGGGCGACGACACCGGCCGCTACACGACGAACCCCTGCGGCATCGTGGCGACGCTGGGGGGGAGGGCGGTGTACCACACGGGGGACACCGCGCTCACGCTGGAGATGCAGCTCCTGGCGGGCCAGGTGGACGTCCTGCTCTGCCCGATCGGAGACAACTACACCATGGGGATCGAGGACGCGGCCCGCGCGGTGGAATTCGTGAAGCCCCGGACCGTGATCCCCATGCACTACGGCACCTGGGACGTGATCGCGGCCGATCCCGAAGCGTTCAAGCGCCAGGTGGCCGGTCGCGCGGAGGTCGTCGTGCTCAAGCCGGGTCAGTCCCATACTCTTGCCTGAGGACGCGGGACCCACAGCCCCCCGAGCCCACATGCCGACGGCACGCGCTTCCCTGTTACCCGCCGACCGGTTCGTGACCCGCCACATCGGGCCGAGCCCCGACGAAACGCAAGCCATGTTGCAGGCGCTGGGCTACGACTCGGTGGACGAATTCGTCGACGCCGTCGTCCCCGAGGACATCCGGTTGCGGCGGCCCCTTGCGCTCCCACCGGGCCGCACGGAGCGGGAAGTGCTCCAGGCGCTGCGCGGCCTCGCCGCCCAGAATCAACTGTTCCGCTCCTACATCGGCATGGGGTACCACCACTCCTTCACGCCGCAGGTGATCCAGCGCAACATCGTCGAGAACCCGGGCTGGTACACCGCGTACACGCCATACCAGCCCGAGATCGCGCAGGGGCGCCTCGAGGCGCTGCTCAATTTTCAGACGATGGTAGCCGACCTCACCGCCCTGCCGATCGCCAACGCCTCCCTGCTCGACGAAGCCACCGCTGCCGCCGAGGCCATGCACGTGAGCGAAGCCGTGGCGCAGCTCCCGCCCGGTAAGGCGCCGGTGTTCATGATCGCCGAGCGCTGCCATCCGCAGACGATCGCGGTCGTCCGCACCCGGGCCGAAGCGCGCGGCGTCCAGACGGTGGTCGCGGACCCGCACGCGTTCGAGTTCCGCCCGGGCGTGATCGGGGCGCTGGTTCAGTATCCGACGACGGACGGCGAGATCGAGGACTACCGCGCGTTCTGCGACCGGGCGCACGGGGCCGGGGCGCTGGTGACGGCGGCGACGGACCTGCTCGCGCTGACGCTGCTCGTCCCGCCCGGCGA